>JBFOMC010000026.1:0-30650 GCA_040830565.1 Flavobacteriaceae bacterium | reverse complement strand
TAGATCAGGTGGAATGCAACTCCCTTAGAGATCTGGACTTAAGGCGGAGAACTGGTTGTACCATAATAGGGTATATAGAACCCAATGGAAATTACATCATAAACCCTGAAGCAGATCTTCCCTTGGAACCCAAAAGTAAAGTCATTGTTTTAGGGAGACCAGAGCAAATAAGAAAGCTTAATGAGATGTTCCATATAGGATAATATTTACAAAAATATATTTGACGGTGTTGCTAAATTTTAGGATATTGCCGCGATGCAGACCATTTAAATAAACCAAAAACCTAATATTATGAAGCTAAGACTTCTTTCTATTTTAACGCTTTTACTTCCACTTTTTTCATTTGCTCAGGAAACCGCTGAAGTAGGTTTAGACGAAAAAATAGATCAGGCCTTTGCACCGGTATCAGACTTTTTTACTACCGTTATCTTCTTCCAAATATATGGCACTCCCTTTGTTTTAATTCTTCTGGTGGGAAGTGCCCTGTTTTTTACACTGTATTTTGGGTTTCCGAATATCAGATATTTTGCCACGGCAATTAACGTGGTGAGAGGGAAATACGACGAACTAGACCATCATGGTGTGGAAAAAGCTGAGCTGAACATTGTTGACGGAGATCTTGTCGATACGATTGCAGATGAAAGCAAGGATGGAGAGGTAAGTCACTTTCAGGCCCTGGCTACAGCGGTATCAGGGACAGTTGGAAATGGAAATATTGCGGGGGTTGCGCTTGCAATTGCCCTGGGAGGTCCCGGAGCCACATTTTGGATGATTATCTGTGGTTTATTGGGAATGTCAACCAAGTTTGTGGAGTGTACCCTGGGTGTGCAATATAGGGATGTAGGCGAGGATGGAACAGTTTATGGAGGCCCTATGTATTACATCAGTAAGGGTTTAAAGGAAAGAGGATTTTCAACTTTAGGAAAAATTGCTGCTGCGGCCTTCGCCGTATTTTGTATTGGAGGCTCCTTTGGTGGAGGTAATGCAGCTCAGTCTAACCAGGCTACCATAGTTCTAAAAGAGTTATTGGGGTTAGAGAGTACAATGGCGGGTTCTATTATTGGACTTATTTTAGCTATTCTTGTCGGAATTATTATTATTGGCGGGATAAAGAGAATTGCCTCCGTAACTGAAAAGGTGGTTCCTTTTATGGCTTTACTTTATATTCTGGCCTGCCTCTATATCATATTTGGGAACTTTAGTCTTGTAGACGACGCAATCTCACTTATAGTAACAGAAGCTTTTAATCCGACAGCAATTGGGGTTGGAGGCGTAATAGGAGTGCTTTTGGTAGGCTTTAGAAGAGCTGCTTTTTCTAATGAAGCCGGCGCGGGTTCAGCTTCTATAGCCCACTCCGCGGTAAAGACAAAGTACTCCGCTTCTGAAGGTCTCGTGGCCCTCTTAGAACCGTTCATAGATACCGTAGTGATCTGTACTATGACTGCCCTGGTTATTATTATTTTCAACTTCGGAGGTGTTTTTGATTATGGAGGAGACGGAACCGGTGCAGTATTGATTGATGGCATTCCCTATGAAGGTGCTGGGATCACTTCCCAGGCTTTTGCAGAATACATACCTTATTCCAATGTCTTTTTGACTATAGCCGTTGTGCTTTTCGCAGTATCTACAATGATCTCTTGGTCTTATTACGGACTCCAGTCCTGGAAATATCTTTTTGGAAGAGGTAAGAAAACAGACCTTACCTATAAGACCTTGTTCTGCATCTTTGTGATCATTGGTGCAGCAGCCAGTATGGATTCCATATGGGCCTTTTCGGATGCTATGATCTTTGCGATGGTTTTTCCCAATATGATAGGGCTTTATTTCCTATTCCCTGTAGTTAAGAAACAGTTGAACAGATATCTAGTCGCAATTAAAGAAGCCTATTCCAAATAAATTACAGTTGACAGATTTTAAATCCCACTTTAAGTTTAATAAACAGGAACAAAGTGGGATTTTCTTTTTATTACTACTCATTTTCATTTTTCAGGCGGTTCTCTTTTTTATGAATGGTGATACGTTTGCCGCACGTCCCCAGACTTTAGCGATTGATGAGAAAACCCAGATGGAGATCAACAAACTAAAGCGAATTCAGGAGAAGGAAAATAAGGCCAAATTATATCCCTTCAATCCAAACTATATCAATGATTTTAAAGGGTACACCCTTGGAATGTCGCCAGAGGAAATAGATAAACTTTTAGGCTATAGGGCCAAGGGAAACTTTGTGAATTCGGCAGAGGAATTTCAACAAATAACCGGCATTTCAGATTCCTTACTGCTTCGATTGGTTCCCTATTTCAAATTCCCGGATCTGCCTGGGAAAAAGCATCGGCAATTGGCCGTGAGCAATACACAGCCCAAAAGAGTCAAAATGAGAGATCATGATCTCAATACAGCCACGGCCGAAGAATTAAGGGAGATAAGAGGTGTTGGAGAAGTACTTTCTGCTCGGATCATTAAGTTTAGGGATGCGCTAGGCGGGTTCTTAATTGAAGATCAGCTGTACGATGTATACGGCTTGGAGGATGAGGTTGCAGGGCGTCTGATCAAAAATTTCGGATTGGCCTCAAAGCCCAAGGTAGAAAAGATCAATCTAAATAAGGCTTCTGCCCATGAATTAGCTGCTTTAGTTTATATTAATCACAACTTGGCTGAAAAGATTGTGGCCTACAGAACCCAGATCGGAGCTTTTCAGTCGTTTGACGAATTCGCAGAAATAGCAGATTTTCCGAAAGACAAGATTGACAGAATTAAGCTATATTTGTCCCTCTAAAAAATTGTAATGATAACAGATACTATGTCTTCAATAGGCTTTGACTACTCAGAAACGCATCAAATGGTGGCAGCTTCGGCTAAGGAATTTGCCCAGCAGTACATTAAGCCTTATGTGATGGAGTGGGATGAAGCCCAAACCTTTCCCGTAGAAGTTTTTAAGAAAGCTGGAGAAATGGGGTTTATGGGAGTACTTGTTCCGGTAGAACTCGGAGGCTCCGGATTAGGATATCATGAATATATTGCCGTCATTGAGGAAATTTCCAAGGTAGATCCGTCTATAGGTCTCTCCGTGGCAGCTCATAATTCACTTTGTACCAATCATATTTTGTCTTTTGGAAATGAAGAACAAAAACAACGTTGGATCCCTAAACTAGCTACGGCCGAATGGATCGGCGCCTGGGGACTTACGGAACACAATACAGGTTCTGACGCCGGGGGAATGAGCACAACAGCTGTCAAAGACGGGGACCACTGGATCATTAATGGCGCAAAGAACTTTATTACTCACGGAAAGAGTGGTGACATTGCAGTGGTAGTGGCCAGGACCGGAGAGAAAGGTGATAGCAGGGGAATGACGTCCTTTGCTGTAGAAAAAGGTACACCTGGTTTTAGCAGCGGAAAGAAAGAAGATAAATTGGGCATGCGTGCAAGTGAGACTGCGGAGTTGGTATTTGATAATTGTCGAATTCCTGACACTAACAGACTTGGAGAGCTTGGTGAAGGCTTTATCCAGTCTATGAAGGTTCTGGATGGTGGAAGAATTTCAATCGGAGCACTTTCTATTGGTATAGCAAAAGGGGCATATGAAGCTGCTCTAAAATATTCTAAAGAACGTGTCCAGTTTGGCAAACCGATTAGCGAGTTCCAGGGAATCTCATTTAAGTTAGCCGACATGGCCACTGAAATAGAAGCTGCTGAATTGCTATTGCACAAAGCTGCTTTTCTGAAAAATGAAGGACGGCCTATGACTAAGTACAGTGCAATGGCCAAAATGTTTGCCTCTGAGGTATGCGTTAAAGCGGCCAATGAAGCGGTACAGATTCACGGGGGATATGGGTATACTAAAGACTTCCCTGTAGAAAAGTTCTACAGAGATGCCAAGCTTTGTACTATTGGTGAAGGAACTACGGAAATCCAAAAAGTGGTGATTGCCAAGAATATTTTAAAATAAATAGTTTCCTTTTAAGTTATTCGTAGTATATTTGCACTCTCAAAAACACAAAAGAAAGGAGGTTGTAGCCAATGTTAATAATACCAGTAAAAGAAGGAGAAAATATTGATAGAGCGCTAAAGCGTTTTAAGCGAAAGTTCGACAGAACAGGAACCATGCGTCAGTTGCGCAAAAGACAGCAGTTTACTAAACCTTCTGTAGAAAGAAGACAACAAATTCAGAAAGCGCAATACATTCAGGGCCTCAGGGACCAGGAAGAAATCTAACGCTACTATTACTATACCATATATAATATCCCGTTCCGATAAATACATTGGAACGGGATTTTTTATGGACTAAATTGAGGTTTTGTAACTTTACTTCATGGCTGTTGCTTCTTTTATCTCCTACCTGTCTTTAGAAAAGAACTATTCACGGCATACGGTACTTGCCTATGAAAGAGACCTTTTGGAGTTTAAGGCATTTTGTAAGGACAATTATGAACTGAACGCCATAGACGATCTTGACTATGGCATTATTAGAAGCTGGATAGTGCATCTGGTGAACAGTGGGATAAGCAATAGGTCTGTTAACAGAAAAGTGTCCTCGCTCAAGGCTTACTATAAGTTTTTACTTAAGATCGAGAAAATTGAAGCAAGCCCCCTTGCCAAACACAAGGCCCTTAAAACTTCCAAAAAAATCGAGATCCCTTTTTCTGAAGCCGAAATGGAGAAGCTGCTGCAGCAGATTCCTTTTGAACCTGACTTTGAAGGGGTAAGAGACAAATTGATCATCGATCTTTTATATACCACGGGAATTAGACGTTCAGAACTCATTAACTTAAAGATGAGCTATGTTCAGCTTTCTGAAAGTAGCATAAAGGTGCTGGGAAAGCGAAACAAAGAGCGCGTCGTGCCTTTGTTGGCTTCGGTTAAAACTCAGTTTGAAGAATATTTTCGGTTGAGAAAGGACATGGTAAATGTGGAGGACCCCTCCTATGTTTTCTTGTTAAAGTCTGGTCATAAAATCTACGAAACTCTTGTTTATAGAATTATAAATGGGTATTTTAGTAAGGTCTCTTCTAAGGTAAAAAAGAGTCCTCATATATTAAGGCATACCTTTGCTACCCATCTTTTAAACAAAGGGGCAGATTTAAATTCTGTAAAGGAATTGCTGGGACATTCAAGTTTGGCATCGACTCAGGTCTATACACATAATAGCATAGCCGAACTTAAAAAAGTGCATTCTAATGCTCACCCAAGGAGCCAGGAATAGCTAACGTTCTTTTCTTTAATCTCATCTTTAAAATGTATTCTATGAAAGTAAACACACAGTCAGTGAATTTTAATGCAGATGGAAAGCTTATTGATTTTGTTCAAAAAAGGCTTGATAAACTGAATCAGTTTTATGATAAAGTAATTAGTTCGGATGTGTTTTTAAAAGTGGAAAATACCAGTTCAAAAGAGAATAAAATAGTAGAAATCAAAGTTCAAATACCTAAGGATAAATTTTTGGTAAAAAAGCAATGTAAATCATTTGAGGAGGCAGTAGATTCTGCCTGTAGTTCTCTGGAAAGAAAACTTGTAAAAAAGAAGAGAAAACCTCGCGTAAATGCCTCTCTAAAATTTTTGTAATTTTGTTTTGATTAAAAAAATAATTATCTACATTTGCAGTCCGTTAGAAATAGCGGACTTTTTTATGCGATAAAGGGTAAAAAAAGGCCGATGTAGCTCAGCTGGCTAGAGCAGCTGATTTGTAATCAGCAGGTCGTGGGTTCGAGTCCCTCCATCGGCTCGAAACATCAGAAAACATTGGTTTTCTGGAGCATTTTAAAAGGAGTTGAGAAACAAAGGGTTGAGGTTTTATCCCAGATGCATTTGAAAAATGTCCCATCTCTGGCTCCGGAGTTCATAAATGTATTGAAAAAATATTGGAGGGGAGATACTCAAGCGGCCAACGAGGACAGACTGTAAATCTGTTGGTTTTTACCTTCGCAGGTTCGAATCCTGCTCTCCCCACATAAAATTTTTAGGAGAGTAGGTGTCAAAAGTTCACTTTTGAAAGACTGCGATCAAAAATTTTATGTTCGGGGTCACCCGAACAGGATGCACGACCGATAGGGAGTGAATCCTAAGGTTCCGCTTCTGGTGGGATCACCAAATGAAGAGAGATAATGCTTGAGTTCATTTGGGCCTTGAAATATTGAAATTAAAATTGCGGGAGTAGCTCAGTTGGTAGAGCGTCAGCCTTCCAAGCTGAATGTCGCCGGTTCGAACCCGGTCTCCCGCTCAAAGACCTTGGGTGAGTGTTTGTTGAATAATGTTAGAAGGTGTGGTAGGTTTAACTTAAAACCTTTGGCATTGAAACAGAACCCCAACAAGCCGACGTAGCTCAGGGGTAGAGCGTTTCCTTGGTAAGGAAGAGGTCACGGGTTCAATTCCCGTCGTTGGCTCAACGAATAGAAATTTGTACACTAATATAAACTAAGATTAAAATTAATTTAAAATGGCAAAGGAAACTTTTGATCGTTCCAAACCGCACTTAAATATAGGTACTATTGGACACGTAGATCACGGTAAAACTACATTGACAGCTGCTATTACTTCGGTTTTGGCCAACGCTGGGCTTTCTGAGCAGAGAAGCTTCGATTCTATCGATAACGCTCCTGAAGAAAAAGAAAGAGGTATTACAATTAATACGTCCCACGTAGAATATGCTACAGCAAATCGTCATTATGCACACGTAGATTGTCCAGGTCACGCGGATTATGTGAAGAACATGGTTACTGGTGCGGCTCAGATGGATGGTGCTATTTTGGTGGTTGCTGCTACTGATGGTCCAATGCCACAGACAAGAGAGCACATCCTTTTAGGACGCCAGGTTGGTATTCCTAGAATTGTTGTTTTCATGAACAAAGTGGATATGGTAGATGATGAAGAGCTATTAGAGCTTGTTGAAATGGAAGTAAGAGAATTACTTTCTTTCTATGAGTACGATGGAGACAATGGTCCTGTTATCGCAGGTTCTGCTCTTGGTGCCTTGAATGGTGAGCAGAAATGGGTAGATACTGTAATGGAATTAATGGAAGCAGTTGATACTTGGATCGAACTACCAAAAAGAGATGTTGAGAAGGATTTCTTAATGCCTGTTGAAGATGTATTTACTATTACAGGTCGTGGAACTGTTGCTACCGGTCGTATTGAAACTGGTGTAGCAAACACAGGAGATGCTGTCGATATCATCGGGATGGGTGCAGAGAAGTTAGCATCTACCATTACTGGTGTTGAGATGTTCCGCAAAATATTGGATAGAGGTGAAGCTGGAGATAATGTTGGTATTCTTTTAAGAGGTATCGAGAAGTCTGATATCAAAAGAGGAATGGTAATCTGTAAGCCAGGTTCTGTTAAACCTCACGCTAAATTTGAAGCTGAGGTATATATCCTTAAGAAAGAAGAAGGTGGACGTCATACACCTTTCCACAACAACTATCGTCCTCAGTTCTATGTAAGAACTACCGACGTAACTGGTACTATCAACCTTCCTGATGGAGTGGAAATGGTAATGCCTGGAGATAACTTAACGATTACAGTTGATTTGATTCAGCCAATCGCCCTCAGTGAAGGACTACGTTTTGCCATCCGTGAAGGTGGTAGAACTGTAGGAGCTGGTCAGGTGACTAAGATTTTAGATTAATCGTATACAAATTCATTTGCATTGAAGGTGTCCGCCAGCTGGCGGATACCTTTCAGTGTAAATTACGGGTATAGCTCGGTTCACATCTCCGGAAGTGGGAAGAACTAAGCACCGCGAGTAGGAACCTTGAGTTTTAGACAGCAATGTTCTGAATTAAAATACGGGTTTAGCTCAGTTGGTAGAGCACTGGTCTCCAAAACCAGGTGTCGGGAGTTCGAGTCTCTCAACCCGTGCAGAATGAAAAATATCAAATAGAAGCACTAATCAGTTTCTATTGCTTTAATTGAAAAATCACAAATCATGATTACGTATATAAAGGAATCTATAGAAGAATTGAGAAACAACGTTACGTTGCCTTCAAGAGCTGAATCTTCTAACCTTATGGTAATTGTGGCCGTGTTTTCTATTTTATTTGCACTCGCTACCTGGGGAGTTGATACCATATTTAGCGAGCTCATTACGGTGTATTTTAATGCATTGGTTAATTAATTAAGCCTGGACCTATGTCAGAAGTATTGGAAAAGAAATGGTATGTGGTAAGAGCGGTCAGTGGTCAGGAAAACAAGATCAAAGGCTATATTGAAAGCGAGGTGGAGCGCCACGGCTTTGCAGATTACCTTGAAGATGTTTTGGTGCCTACAGAGAAGGTTGTGCAAATCAGGAACGGAAAGAAAATTAACAAAGAAAGGGTTTACTTTCCAGGCTATATCATGATCAAAGCCAATTTGGGAGGAGAAATGGTACATATTATCAGATCTATTACCAATGTTATTGGCTTCTTGGGTGAAACTAAGGGTGGAGATCCTGTACCGTTAAGGAAAGCAGAGGTGAACAGAATGCTTGGTAAGGTAGACGAGTTAGCGGTAAATACCGATAATGTAGCCATCCCATTTGTACTGGGCGAAACCGTCAAAGTAATAGACGGGCCGTTTAACGGCTTCAATGGAACCGTAGAAAAGATCAATGAAGAGAAACGTAAGCTAGAAGTGATGGTGAAGATTTTCGGAAGAAAAACCCCGCTTGAGCTCAGCTATATGCAAGTAGAAAAGGTTTAATTAATAAGAAGAAAAGAGAAAAGAGAAAAGAGACCCAAGACATCCTAGTATATAGTCTTTATTCTTTACTCTTTATTCTTTTTTCTAATAGGAAAAATTTAATTGTTACATATATATAAAGTTGTGTTGCTTCCAATTGACACACTTTTTCATTTAATTTTTAACAATGGCAAAAGAAGTAAGTAAAGTAGTTAAACTACAAGTTAGGGGAGGTGTTGCGAATCCGTCGCCACCGGTTGGACCCGCTTTAGGTGCTGCCGGTGTTAACATTATGGAGTTCTGTAAACAATTTAATGCACGTACACAGGACAAACAAGGCAAGGTATTGCCAGTAGTTATCACCGTTTACAAGGATAAGTCGTTCGACTTTATTGTAAAGACGCCACCAGCGGCAGTACAACTTTTGGAAGCGGCTAAGATTAAGAAAGGATCCGGCGAACCTAACAGAGTTAAATCAGGGAACGTTAACTGGGATCAGGTAAGAGCTATCGCGGAAGACAAAATGGTAGATTTAAATGCGTTTACCATAGAATCTGCAATGAGCATGGTGGCCGGAACCGCAAGATCTATGGGACTTAAAGTCTCTGGAAAACGTCCTTTTTAAAATCTTTAAAGCAATTTTAGTATGGCAAAATTAACTAGAAAGCAAAAAGAAGCCCGCGCTAAGATAGAGAAGGACAAGCTCTATAGCGTAGAAGAAGCTTCCGCTTTAATAAAGGAAATCACCAACACTAAGTTCGATGCATCTATAGATTTGGCGGTACGCCTTGGGGTAGACCCAAGAAAGGCCAATCAGATGGTCCGTGGTGTGGTTACCCTCCCTCACGGGACTGGTAAGGATGTAAAAGTTCTTGCCCTCGTCACTCCCGATAAAGAGGCGGATGCAAAAGATGCAGGAGCAGATTTTGTAGGGTTAGACGAATATTTGGATAAGATTAAAGGTGGGTGGACAGATGTTGATGTCATTATCACTATGCCCAGTGTCATGGGTAAATTAGGACCTTTAGGACGTGTTTTAGGACCGAGAGGACTTATGCCTAATCCAAAGACAGGTACTGTAACTATGGACATTGCCAAAGCAGTGTCAGATGTTAAGGCAGGTAAAATAGATTTTAAAGTAGATAAGGCCGGCATTGTGCATGCAGCAATTGGAAAGGCATCCTTCTCCCCGGATAAAATTGCCGGGAATGCAAAGGAATTATTAGACACTTTGAATAAATTAAAACCAGCTGCTGCTAAAGGCGTATATATGAAGAGCATCTATATGAGCAGTACCATGAGTCCTAGTGTTCAACTAGATCCAAAAGCAGTTTAATAGTATTATCCTATTATTATGACAAGAGAAGAAAAAGCAACCGTAATAGAAGATTTGACTGCTAAGTTGGCCGACAACTCGACCATTTATTTGGCAGACATCTCTGGCCTTGATGCGGCAACTACCTCCGACTTAAGAAGAGCCTGTTTTAAGGCTAATATTAAGTTGTCTGTGGTTAAGAATACGCTTCTGGCCAAGGCCATGGAGGCCTCGGACAAAGAATTTGGTGAACTTCCTGAAGTATTAAAAGGAAACACCTCTTTAATGTTTGCAGAGGCGGGTAACGGGCCGGCAAAATTGATCAAAAGCTTTAGAAAGAAGTCGGATAGACCTTTACTCAAAGGAGCTTTTATTGAAGAAGCAATTTTTGTTGGTGACGACAAGCTAGATACTTTAATAAGTATTAAATCCAGAGAAGAAATGATCGGTGAGATCATTGGATTATTACAATCCCCTGCTAAGAATGTAATTTCCGGTTTAAAATCCGGAGGAGGTAAGCTTGCAGGTATTCTTAAAACATTATCAGAAAAATAAATACGCACTAAAACGATTATAATTTAAAATTTGATTAAACGATAGAAAAATGGCAGATTTAAAAGATTTCGCAGAACAATTGGTCAACCTAACAGTAAAAGAGGTAAATGAATTGGCCGATATATTAAAAGAAGAGTACGGTATTGAACCAGCTGCTGCTGCAGTTGCTGTTGCCGGTGGCGGTGCCGCTGCTGGTGGTGGTGATGGAGACGCTGCTGAAGAGAAATCCGAGTTCGACGTAATTTTAACTGCTGCTGGTGCTTCGAAACTTGCAGTTGTTAAATTGGTTAAAGAACTTACTGGTCTTGGATTAAAAGATGCCAAAGACATCGTTGACAGCGCACCAAAAGCCGTTAAGGAAGGTGTTGCAAAAGACGAAGCTGAAGGAATCAAAAAATCATTGGAAGAAGCAGGAGCAGAAGTTGAGCTTAAATAAGAGCGATAACCATATGGTTTAGGTTTAGGTCTTTCCAGTCCGCCAACCGGCGGATGGGCTAGACCTAAACCCTTTTATACATAGTATATTAAGGAATATACCACCCAAAGTATAGTATTCACGTTCAAAAGGCCCATAGATGTTGACAACACAGACTGAAAGAATAAGTTTCGCATCCGCAAAGAATATTCCGGATTATCCGGATTTCTTGGATATTCAGATAAAATCGTTTCAGGACTTTTTTCAGCTTGAAACCAAATCTGACGAAAGGGGTAATGAAGGCTTGTACAATACCTTCATGGAAAACTTTCCAATTACAGATACCAGAAACCAATTTGTACTGGAGTTTCTGGATTACTTTATAGATCCACCCAGATATTCCATCCAGGAATGCATAGAAAGAGGGTTAACGTATAGCGTTCCGTTAAAAGCAAGGCTGAAATTGTTTTGTACAGATCCGGAACACGAAGATTTTGAAACTATTGTTCAGGACGTATACCTGGGAACTATCCCATATATGACTCCCAGTGGTACCTTTGTGATCAACGGAGCCGAGCGCGTTGTGGTATCTCAGCTACACCGTTCACCCGGAGTGTTCTTCGGACAATCTTTTCACGCTAATGGTACAAAATTATACTCTGCTAGAGTTATTCCATTCAAAGGATCCTGGATAGAGTTTGCTACGGATATCAATAGCGTCATGTACGCCTATATTGACAGGAAGAAAAAGCTTCCGGTAACAACCTTGTTCAGAGCAATTGGTTTTGAACGAGATAAGGATATTTTGGAAATATTTGACCTCTCTGAGGAGGTAAAAGTTTCTAAAACAGGACTTAAAAAGATCTTGGGCCGTAAACTGGCTGCAAGAGTGCTTAACACCTGGCACGAAGATTTCGTTGATGAAGATACGGGTGAAGTAGTGTCCATTGAACGTAATGAGATCGTTCTTGATCGTGATACCGTTCTGGAAAAAGAGCATATAGATGAAATTTTGGAGACAGATGTAAAAACCATCTTGCTTCACAAAGAAAACAATGCGCAAAGCGACTATGCGATCATCCACAACACCCTTCAGAAAGACCCGACAAACTCTGAAAAAGAAGCTGTTGAGCATATTTACCGTCAATTGCGTAATGCTGAACCGCCTGATGAAGAAACAGCCAGGGGGATTATTGACAAATTGTTCTTTTCAGATCAGCGCTACAACCTTGGAGAAGTAGGGCGTTACAGAATGAACAAGAAACTTGGATTGGATATCGGAATGGATAAGCAGGTGCTTACCAAAGAGGATATTATTACAATCATTAAGTATCTGATAGAATTGATTAATTCCAAAGCAGAAATTGATGATATTGATCACCTTTCTAACCGTCGTGTAAGAACGGTAGGAGAACAGTTATCTTCTCAGTTTGGCGTTGGTTTGGCTCGTATGGCCAGAACCATCCGCGAGCGTATGAATGTGAGGGATAATGAAGTATTTACCCCTATCGACTTGATTAATGCGAAGACCCTGTCTTCTGTGATCAATTCCTTCTTTGGTACCAACCAGTTGTCTCAGTTCATGGACCAAACAAACCCATTGGCAGAGATAACCCATAAAAGAAGATTATCAGCACTAGGACCAGGCGGATTATCCAGAGAACGTGCAGGGTTTGAGGTACGTGATGTACATTACACCCACTATGGAAGACTTTGCCCGATTGAAACTCCTGAAGGACCGAATATTGGATTGATATCTTCGCTTTCTGTGTTTGCAAAAGTGAACCCAATGGGCTTCCTTGAAACACCTTACAGGAAAGTGACCAAAGGAAAGGTAGATACCAAGGAGTACGTTTACCTGAGTGCAGAGGAAGAGGAAGGAATGAAGATCTCTCAGGCTAACATTCCACTTAAGGATAGCGGAGCGATAGACCAGGACAAAGTAATTGCCCGGGAAGAAGGAGATTTTCCAGTGGTGGATCCTTCTGAGGTGAATTATACCGATGTTGCTCCCAATCAGATTGCCTCCATTTCAGCATCCCTAATTCCTTTCTTGGAGCATGATGATGCGAATAGGGCATTGATGGGATCTAACATGATGCGGCAGGCGGTTCCTTTGTTAAAACCACAGTCTCCAATTGTTGGTACAGGCTTGGAGCGCCAGGTAGCTTCAGATTCTCGAGTACTGATCAATGCCGAAGGTGATGGGGTTATTGAATATGTGGATGCCAAAAAGATCACGATTACCTACAAAAGGTCTGAGCAAGCCAAATTGGTAAGCTTTGAGGAAGATTCTAAGACCTATGAGTTAGTAAAATTCCGTAAAACTAACCAGGGTACCAGCATTAACCTGAAACCAATTGTTAAGAAAGGGGATAAGGTGAAAAAAGGACAGGTACTTTGTGAAGGTTATGCCACCGAAAGTGGAGAATTAGCACTTGGTAGAAACCTTAAAGTAGCCTTCATGCCTTGGAAAGGGTATAACTTTGAGGACGCTATTGTGATCTCGGAAAAAGTGGTAAGGGAAGATATCTTTACTTCAATACATATAGATGAATATGCCTTAGAAGTTCGAGATACCAAACTTGGTGCTGAAGAGTTAACCAATGACATACCAAACGTTTCCGAAGAGGCTACCAAAGATCTTGACGAACACGGAATGATCAGAATTGGTGCTGAGGTAAAACCTGGAGATATCTTGATCGGTAAGATCACTCCAAAAGGAGAATCAGACCCAACTCCTGAAGAAAAATTACTGCGTGCCATCTTTGGAGATAAGGCAGGAGATGTAAAAGATGCATCTCTTAAAGCCTCTCCATCGCTAAGAGGAGTGGTAATAGATAAGAAGCTGTTTTCAAGGTCTATCAAGGATAAAAGAAAAAGATCTGAGGATAAGGAGGCGATTACCAACCTGGAAATGGATTACGAAGTTAAATTCCAGGAGCTCAAGGATATTCTTGTAGATAAATTGTTTAAGATCATCAACGGTAAAACCTCCCAGGGCGTATTAAACGATCTTGGAGAGGAAGTATTGCCAAAAGGCAAAAAGTACACCATGAAGATGTTAAACGCCGTGGATGATTTTGCACATTTGGTGAGTGGTAGCTGGACGACAGACAAAGCTACTAACACTTTAGTTGCAGATCTTCTCCACAACTATAAGATCAAACTCAATGACCTTCAGGGAAATCTTAGAAGAGACAAATTCACAATTTCTGTAGGAGATGAGTTGCCTGCAGGAATCATGAAATTAGCCAAAGTTTACATCGCCAAAAAGCGAAAGCTTAAGGTGGGTGATAAGATGGCCGGACGACATGGTAACAAAGGTATTGTTGCAAGAATCGTTCGCCAGGAAGATATGCCCTTCCTTGAAGATGGGACACCGGTGGATATCGTATTGAATCCTCTTGGAGTACCCTCAAGGATGAATATTGGCCAGATCTATGAAACCGTATTGGGATGGGCCGGTATGAATACCGGGAAGAAATTCGCCACACCAATTTTTGACGGTGCTACCCTGGATGAGATCAATGCGCTTACAGATGAGGCGGGTGTTCCTAGATTTGGACATACCTATCTGTATGACGGGGGAACAGGACAGCGTTTTGACCAACCTGCAACCGTAGGTGTCATCTATATGTTGAAATTAGGACATATGGTAGACGACAAAATGCATGCTCGTTCCATAGGACCATACTCATTAATAACGCAACAACCACTGGGTGGTAAGGCTCAGTTTGGTGGACAGCGTTTTGGAGAAATGGAGGTATGGGCACTTGAGGCATATGGAGCTTCGGCCACCCTAAGAGAAATTCTTACGGTTAAGTCTGATGATGTGATCGGTAGGGCAAAAACCTACGAATCTATCGTTAAAGGCGAGACCATGCCAGAACCTGGATTACCAGAATCTTTCAATGTACTGATGCACGAACTTAAGGGATTAGGTTTAGATATTAGATTGGAAGAGTAACAGAGTACACGTTCTTGTAACACAATTAAATTATTATCAGCATTAGCATTATGGCTAGACTAAAAGATAACAACACGATTAAAAGGTTTGATAAAATTTCAATCGGCTTGGCTTCTCCGGAATCCATTTTGGCAGAGTCGAGAGGAGAGGTATTGAAACCGGAAACCATTAACTACAGAACGCACAAGCCCGAGAGAGACGGACTATTCTGTGAGCGTATTTTTGGCCCTGTTAAGGATTATGAATGTGCCTGTGGAAAGTACAAAAGGATTCGTTACCGCGGAATTGTATGTGATAGATGTGGAGTAGAAGTTACGGAGAAGAAGGTGCGAAGAGACCGTGTAGGTCATATAAACCTGGTGGTTCCTGTAGCCCACATCTGGTATTTCCGTTCTTTACCTAACAAGATTGGATACCTTCTGGGACTACCCTCCAAGAAGTTGGATATGATCATATACTATGAGAGATATGTGGTCATTCAACCGGGTATAGCTAAAGGTCCTGAAGGAGAAGAGATCCAGAAAATGGATTTTCTTACAGAGGAAGAATACTTGAATATTCTGGAGTCTATTCCGCCGGAAAATCAATATTTGGAAGATACGGATCCCGATAAGTTTATCGCCAAAATGGGAGCCGAATGTCTCATTGATCTACTCTCAAGGATAGACCTTAAAGAACTGTCCTATGACCTTAGACATAAGGCCAATATGGAAACCTCTAAGCAAAGAAAAACGGAAGCTTTGAAGAGGCTTCAGGTTGTGGAAGCGCTTAGAGAATCTCAAGATAACAGAGAGAACAAGCCAGAATGGATGATCATGAAAGTGGTTCCGGTTATTCCACCAGAACTCCGTCCATTGGTACCTTTAGATGGTGGGCGTTTTGCAACATCAGACCTTAATGATCTTTATAGAAGGGTCATTATTAGAAACAACCGTCTCAAAAGATTGATGGAGATCAAAGCTCCGGAAGTGATTCTTAGAAATGAGAAACGTATGCTTCAGGAGGCTGTAGATTCCCTTTTCGACAATACTCGTAAGGCTTCTGCAGTTAAGACAGAATCTAACAGACCGCTTAAGTCGCTTTCCGATTCCTTAAAGGGAAAACAAGGAAGATTCCGTCAGAACCTTTTGGGTAAAAGGGTTGATTATTCTGCAAGATCAGTGATCGTTGTAGGCCCTGAGATGAAGCTATTTGAATGTGGTTTACCGAAAGATATGGCCGCAGAATTATACAAACCTTTTGTGATCAGAAAGCTCATAGAAAGGGGTATAGTGAAGACCGTAAAATCTGCTAAGAAGATCATAGACAAGAAAGAGCCCGTTGTATGGGATATACTTGAAAATGTGCTTAAGGGACATCCGGTATTACTGAACCGTGCTCCTACCTTGCACCGTTTGGGGATCCAGGCGTTTCAACCCAAATTGATAGAAGGGAAAGCAATTCGTTTACACCCATTGGTTTGTACGGCTTTTAACGCGGATTTTGATGGAGATCAAATGGCCGTGCATTTGCCGCTTGGCCCTGAAGCAATTTTAGAGGCTCAGTTGCTCATGCTAGCTTCTCATAATATCTTGAATCCAGCAAATGGCTCTCCTATTACTGTACCTTCTCAGGATATGGTTTTGGGTCTTTATTATATGACCAAGGAACGTAAGTCTACAGATGACATTACGGTGAAAGGAGAAGGCCTTACTTTCTACTCCTATGAAGAGGTAGTTATTGCTTTTAACGAGGAGCGAGTGGAGTTGAATGCGAGTATTAAGGTACGCGCCAAGGATTTCAATGAGGAGGGTGAGTTGGTAGACCAGATCATTCCTACTACCGTAGGTAGAGTACTATTTAATATGGTGGTTCCGGAAGAGGCTGGTTATATCAATGATGTTCTTAATAAAAAATCCTTAAGAGACATTATTGGAAGGATCCTAGCAGTTACCGATGTGCCTACAACTGCGGAGTTCCTTGACAAGATCAAGACGATGGGATATGATTTCGCCTTTAAAGGAGGATTATCTTTCAGCTTAGGTGATATTATCATTCCTGCAGAAAAGCACGAGATGATAGCGGATGCCAATGAGCAGGTAGACGGTATCATGATGAATTATAATATGGGTCTTATTACCAATAACGAACGTTATAATCAGGTAATTGATGTGTGGACCTCTACCAATGCCATGTTAACAGAATTGGCCATGAAAAGGATCCGTGAAGATCAACAAGGATTCAATTCTGTGTATATGATGTTAGACTCCGGAGCAAGGGGTTCTAAAGAACAGATAAGGCAGCTTACCGGAATGCGTGGATTAATGGCAAAGCCTAAGAAATCTACTGCCGGTGGAGGTGAGATCATTGAAAACCCTATTCTTTCTAACTTTAAAGAAGGCCTTTCCATTCTGGAATACTTTATTTCTACACACGGAGCTCGTAAGGGACTCGCAGATACTGCTCTTAAGACTGCAGATGCCGGGTATCTTACTCGTAGGCTTGTAGATGTGTCACAGGATGTTATCGTCAATATAGAAGACTGTGGTACCCTTAGAGGTATTGAGGTGGAGCCGTTGAAAAAGAATGAAGAAGTGGTAGAAACTCTTGGTGAGCGAATCCTCGGCCGGGTTTCTTTACATGATGTATACGATCCTATTACTGAGGAGCTGCTGTTAGAAGCCGGTCAGGGAATTATGGAGGCGGACGTGAAGAAGATAGAAGCTTCTCCTATCGAGAAGATCGAAGTGCGTTCTGCCCTTACCTGTGAAGCTCAGAAGGGAATATGTGCCAAATGTTATGGTAGAAACTTATCTACCAATAAAATGGTACAACGTGGAGAAGCAGTTGGTGTTGTAGCCGCTCAATCTATTGGAGAACCTGGGACACAGCTTACCTTAAGAACCTTCCACGTTGGAGGTATTGCAGGGAATATTTCGGAAGAAAGCAAACTGGAAGCCAAGTTTGATGGGATAGCCGAGATTGAAGATCTAAGAACCGTCAAGGGCGAGAATAGTGAAGGAGAGATTGCCGATATCGTTATTTCAAGGACTTCGGAAATTAAGATTGTTGATGCCAAGACAGGAATTACTCTGAGTACCAATAATATTCCTTATGGGTCACAGTTGTTTGTGAAGAATGGTAAGAAGATCAAGAAGGGAGACGTTGTTTGTTCTTGGGATCCGTATAACGGGGTAATTGTTTCTGAATTCCCTGGTAAAATTGCTTATGAGAATATTGAGCAAGGTGTCACCTATCAGGTAGAAATTGATGAGCAAACCGGTTTCCAGGAGAAGGTGATTTCTGAATCCAGAAACAAGAAGTTGATCCCGACCTTGTTGATCAAGAATAATAAGGATGAGGTGTTACGATCTTACAACTTACCTGTCGGATCACATATCATGGTCGATGATGGTGATAAGATCAAAGAAGGAAAGATCCTGGTGAAGATTCCTCGTAAATCTGCAAAAGCAGGGGATATTACAGGTGGACTACCAAGGGTGACCGAACTTTTCGAAGCTCGTAATCCTTCTAACCCTGCCGTAGTATCCGAAATAGACGGGGTTGTATCCTTTGGTAAGATCAAAAGAGGTAACAGAGAGATCATCATAGAATCTAAATTGGGCGAGATCAAAAAGTATCTTGTAAAACTGTCCAATCAGATCCTCGTTCAGGAAAACGACTATGTAAGAGCTGGAATGCCACTCTCTGACGGGTCTATTACTCCTGAGGATATCTTGGCCATTAAAGGACCTTCTGCAGTTCAGCAATACCTTGTGAATGAAGTACAGGAAGTATATCGCTTGCAAGGGGTGAAGATCAATGATAAGCACTTTGAGGTTGTGGTAAGGCAGATGATGCGAAAAGTGAGAATTGAAGATCCGGGAGATACCATTTTCTTAGAGAATCAGTTAGTACACAAAGACGATTTCATAGATGAAAACGACGAGATCTTTGGCAAAAAAGTTGTTGAAGACGCAGGGGAATCTGAAAATCTTAAAGCAGGTATGATTATCACGGCTAGAGAATTGCGTGATGAGAATTCCATTCTAAGACGTTCAGACAAGACCTTGGTAACCGCCAGAGATGCTGTTGCTGCTACTGCAACCCCAATTCTGCAAGGAATTACGAGAGCCTCTCTGCAAACCAAATCCTTTATCTCGGCTGCTTCCTTCCAGGAAACAACTAAGGTATTGAATGAGGCTGCCGTAAGCGGTAAGGTTGATCATCTTGAAGGCTTGAAGGAAAATGTAATTGTAGGGCATAAGATCCCTGCAGGAACAGGTATGAGGGATTATGAGAATATCATCGTTGGTTCTAAGGAAGAGTACGATGAGATCATGGCCCGGAAAGAGGAATTGAAATTCTAATAAAAGACGAGCTGTTTAAAAAAGTGACAACCTTCGTTACGAACGAAGTGAAGTAATCTTTTGAATCTCAGTAAGAGATCACGAGATTGCTTCTACCGCCAGATGGCGGTCTCGCAAGGACAACAGCACTTTTTTAAACAGCTTTTTGTCAGATTAATTGGATTGATCATGAGCGATAAAGATCAAAAGCAAAAACAGATAAATATCGAGTTGGATGAGAAAACAGCAGAGGGAGTCTATTCCAATCTCGCTATTATTAATCATTCAGTTTCGGAATTTGTGGTAGATTTCATAAGCATGATGCCAGGTGCACCTAAGGCTAAGGTAAAGAGCAGGATTGTGCTTACCCCGCAGCACGCTAAGAAGTTCCTTAAGGCATTGAACGATAATGTAAATAGATTCGAAAAAGCTCATGGTACCATAAAAGACTATGAACAACCTCCTATTCCATTGAATTTTGGACCCACGGGAGAAGCGTAAAAAAAAAAGCACCTTTTTGGGTGCTTTTTTTATGCCGTAGCTGTAGCATAGGCAGTGGGTAGCGGAGATGAATTTAAGATTTTGAAAAATGAATTAAATTCTGGCTTGGGGTTTCTAACCCCTCCCCGATTCAAGATAGTCTTTGAACCTGCAATTTCCTAACAGTTAAGAAACAGTAGACAGTAGCGGTCCGCAGTTAGCAGATTTTAGTTCGTTACATACTTCTAGCATGTCATCGCGAGGAACCCCGCCATAAGGGGGGTGAGGTGGCAATCTCGTTGAAGTATAGAGGAAGTTAATCCAAAGACACGACAATCCCGTTAATTACGAACTGATTATATTTGAAGGTGTTGTAATCGTATCAATTCTTCGATTCTTCCAATTCCGTGGCGCTCCTTGCGCCTTCCTTGCGTCCTTTGCGGTTAATATTCCGTAGGCAGTAGTAGTATCCAAAGAATGGTATAATGAACCAACATATAGCTACGAACGTCGTACTTCCAACCCCTATACAATAAAATGCCCATTCCCTTAGTTAGTCCTTATAAAGAAGTATTTAAAGTGGGGAGATTGTATTTTGATCCCTAAATTTATCTGCTTCGATAGTTGACTGAATTATGAAAAAACCGGTTCTGATGTTCTTTCTTTCATTTGGACTTCTGATGTCTGCCCAAACGGAAAACTACGTGGGTAAATATGAGGTGGTTCATGAAGCTTCGAACGCCAAGATTAGCTATGACATACAACTTAACCCGAACGGCACCTTTCTTTTTCATGCGTATCAACATAACATCTGTGAGGACTGCAAAGAGGAAAACACCTATGGAAAGGGCGTATGGAAACCTCAAAAAAATAAACTAATCTATTTCTTCACCAATCATAAGAATGATATAGACAGAACTCATACGCTCAACCTAAACAATACCAAAGCAAGGTTCATTAGTAAATCGCCCAGGGACAAGTCGGACAGAGTGATCAAGACGGCCTTAAAATTCTATGATTCGGAAATTCCCTGGATGAAAGGCAAGGAGTTGTTTAAAGTGGAAGGTAATTAGTAAACAGTAGGCAGTAGCAGTCTGCAGTTAACAGATTTTAGTTCATTACGTACTTCTCGCATGTCATTGCGAGGAACCCCGCTATAAGCGGGGTGACATGGCAATCTCGTTGAAGTATAGAGGAAGTTAATCCAAAGACGCGGCAACCCCGTTAATTACCAACTGATTATATTAGAAAATGCTGCAATAGTATCAATTCTTCGATTCCTCGTTTCTTCCAATTCCTTGGCGCTCCTTGCGTCTTCTTTGCGACCCTTGCGGTTTATAAGAAGTAGGCATCGAGCCTCGTGCTTCAAACCCCATACTCAAATTCCGAGGTAAAGTGAAGCTTTACTGAAGGATATTTCTGCTGTGTCATTTGAAGTGAAAAGGGAGAGTCTGCCAGGAAAACCAGTTGTCCGCGTTTGTCTTTAGCAAGAAATTTCTGCTTTACCCTTAAAAACTCTTTATACTCCTCATTGGTTTTATCTTCAGGATCTATCCAACAGGCCTTGTGCACCGGAAAATTCTCATAGCTGCATTTAGCGCCGTATTCGTGCTCCAACCGATATTGGATCACTTCATATTGTAATGCTCCCACCGTACCAATTACTTTTCTACCATTCAATTCAAGGGTAAATAGCTGCGCAACCCCTTCATCCATAAGCTGATCCAGCCCCTTATGCAATTGCTTAGCCTTCATAGGGTCTGCATTATTTACATACCTGAAATGTTCTGGAGAAAAACTGGGAATGCCTTTGTAATGCAGTTGTTCCCCTTCAGTCAGTGTATCTCCAATTTTAAAATTGCCCGTATCGTGCAGTCCAACGATGTCTCCGGGATAAGATACATCTACTATTTCCTTCTTTTCTGCAAAAAAGGCATTTGGGCTGGAGAATTTGAGTTTTTTATTGTGCCTGACATGCAAATACGGTTTATTTCGTTCAAAGGTTCCCGAAACGATCTTAACAAATGCGAGTCGATCCCTATGTTTTGGGTCCATATTGGCATGAATTTTAAACACAAATCCTGTCATTTGCTGTTCATCTGCAGCCACCAGTCGTTCTTCAGATTGTTTCGGTCTGGGAGAAGGTGCAATTTCTACAAAGCAGTCCAGAAGTTCACGCACCCCAAAATTGTTCAATGCAGACCCAAAAAAAACAGGTTGCAAATTGCCGTCTAAATAACTCTGTTTATCAAATTCGGAATAAACCCCTTCGATTAGTTCTAAGTTCTCTCGCAATTCCTCTGCGGCCTTTTCGCCTATAACTTTCTCTAAATCAGGATTTTCTATATTATCAAAGGCTATGGTTTCCTCAATATTTTTTTTGCTGTCACCACTAAAGAGATTGATGTTCTTTTCGTAGATATTATAGATTCCCTTAAAGTCGTACCCCATACCAATGGGAAAACTCAAGGGGGTCACATTGAGCCCCAACTTCTGTTCAACTTCATCTAGCAGATCAAAAGCATCTTTCCCTTCCCGGTCTAATTTGTTGATAAACACGATCATGGGAATGTTACGCATACGACAAACTTCAACCAGTTTTTCGGTCTGTTCCTCAACTCCTTTAGCCACATCGATCACCACAATTACACTGTCTACGGCCGTCAAGGTCCTAAAAGTATCTTCGGCGAAATCCTTATGTCCGGGGGTGTCCAGGATGTTTATTTTCTTGTCTTTATACAAAAAAGCAAGTACAGAGGTGGCCACGGAAATCCCTCTCTGTCGTTCAATCTCCATAAAATCACTGGTGGCAGATTTCTTAATTTTATTGTTCTTTACTGCCCCTGCCTCCTGTATAGCTCCCCCAAATAAGAGTAACTTTTCGGTAAGTGTAGTTTTCCCCGCATCAGGATGCGAAATAATACCAAAAGTCCGGCGTTTTTCTATTTCTTCTTTGAAATCCACTCCTAAAAATTTGGGCAAAAATAACCGAAATATGATCTTTTTACGCTTAAAAGCTAATTTAACTTAATTCAACGCCAGAAGTGCCAATATTTTGTCATTAATAGTAAACAACAGGCTTCACAAAACATCGGATTAGAAAGGAAGTTCGATTATCGGTAACATTCATCGTTTTACCGCGGTAAACGTAAACTTTTTGGCCCCGTTCAACGTATTTAAATAAGATGAAAAATGCGCAATAAAGGCCTTTTATCGAGTATAAGCGTTGTTGAAAGAAAATTGACAATTTATGCCCTGAAAACAATTTGCCGGAAGCAATTTTAGCTATATCTTGCATAAAATTTTAGAGAAGCCCTATCTCTTACTTGATATTTTCCTACAAAGCCATGGTGATATGTTTAAATTGAAAACTATCATTTATGGAAAAAATTACCCCTATCCGATTAAAAGAAAGAGCAATTTATGGCATTACTTTACTGACCGCTTTCTTTGTTTTTACAACTACAACTTCCTTTGATGAATTACCTGAAAACCTGCTTTATAGCATGTTTTTCATGGATACTGATGGAGATGGGGTCCAAGACTCCGCTGATATAGATGCAGATGGTGATGGTATGCTCAACAGCACTGAGGATGCAAATTTAGATAATGATAATAACCCGGAAACCAATCCAACAGACACAGATGGAGATGGAAATCCTGATTATCTCGATTTGGATTCTGATAACGATGGAGTTTCAGATAATCTGGAAGCTCAGAATGCCCTTTCGGTAATTGAACCCTCTGGGGAGGACACCGACGGGAACGGACTAGATGACGCATACGAGCAAACTCCCGGAAGTGGGGAGGGACTTGATCCAGTGGATACCGAAGGAGATAATGTGCCAGACTACCTTGATGCGGATTCTGACAATGATGGTATTTTAGACAGTGTTGAGTCTAGCGTCCTCAGTACGGATTTCGATTGTGAAACCGTCCCTAATTTGGATTTTAGCAATGCGCCTACCTTAGAATCAGGAACTGGTTTCGATTTGGGAGCGGTTTATAGGTTTAGCAATGTTACTCCGGAACTTGATGCTCTTGTTACCATAGATGAAATTGTAAACGGAGAAATAGCTACACTGGACCAGAATTCTGTGGATCCTGAGTTCTTTAAGCCTGAAATAACCTTTACCACTACGGATGACGTTAGAAGGCCTTATGTTGATCTTAGGATTACCATAGTAAACACCGGAACAGATTCACCGGTCGTTTTGAACGAATTAATTGCAAACTTCATTGATGTTGACGGGAACCAGCAATATCAGGAATACAACAGATTTGATACTCCTGCGAGTTACACCTTTGACAATCCTACGGATGTAGGGATCGACGTAACGGCCGGAGGCCTATTAATCAACGGAGGAACTACAGAATTCGACGGTATTTCCAATGCCAATCCTACCGTAAATGTGGCCGTTGAATTCGTGAATATTTCAACTTTTGTATTCAGATTTGGAATTCAAACGCAAACGAATGACAACTTTACTACGCACGTTCCAAGACAGTCAGGAATTCAGTTTTCTTGTCTGGACAATTTCGTAGATCCCCAAACAATAACCTTTAGTACCGACGTAGATTCTGACGGCGATGGTTACCCTGATAGAGTGGATCTCGACTCTGACAATGATGGTATTCCGGATAATGTTGAAGGGCAATCAACAGCAGATTATGTCCCGCCAACTGGCGAAGATGACGACAATGACGGTTTGGATAATGCCTATGATGACGGCGAAGATGAAGGTATAGATCCGGTGAATACAGATGGCACAGATGAGCCGGATTATCTTGATGATGATAGCGATAATGACCTGGTACCGGATAATAATGAAGGGAATGATTTTAATTTTGACGGAGTGCCGGATCAGACTTCGACGGGAACAGATACCGATGGAGATGGTTTGGATGACGGCTATGAAGGCGAGGATGTAAATGATGGTTTTGACGTAAATGATGAAATTGATGATCCTGCCAATGACCTTCCGGATACAGACGGAACCGAAGACGTAAACTATCGTGATTTCGATGACGACGGAGACGGAATTGATACTCCGGACGAGGATGCTGACGAGGACGGAGATCCTACTGACGATGACACAGACGGTGACGGTACACCGGATTATTTAGATCCTACAGATGACCCCGATACGGATGGCGATGGTGTTCCGGATAATGTGGATATAGATGACGACAATGACGGAATCTTAGATACCGTAGAGGATCCCAACTTTGATGGCGATAATGATCCATTAACAGACCCTCAGGATCTTGATGGTGATGGTCGTCCTGATCATTTGGATATTGATTCTGATGACGATGGGATCCCAGACAATATTGAAGGGCAGACTACAGCAGATTATATCCCTCCAACAGGGCAGGATGATGATAATGACGGATTAGATAATGCATATGAAGGAGAGGGTGATGAAGGAGTAACACCTGTGAATACTGATGGAGAGGATGAGCCCGACTATCTGGATGACGACAGTGACAATGATACTGTTCCTGATAATAATGAGGGGAACGACTTCAATTTTGACGGGCAACCAGATCAGGCCTTCACCGGAACAGATACCGATAATGACGGTTTGGATGACGGTTATGAGGGTAGTGATGTAAATGACGGTTATGATGTAAATGATGAAATTGAAGATCCAGCCAACGATTTGCCTGATACCGATGGTACCGAGGATGTGAACTATCGCGATTTTGACGATGATGGGGACGGGATAGATACCCCGGATGAAGATGTAGACGAAGATGGTGATCCTACCAATGATGATTCCGATGACGACGGTACACCTGACTATTTAGATCCGGACAACGGACCGGATACTGATATGGATGGAGTTCCTGACAGTGTGGATCTGGATGACGATAATGATGGGATCTTAGATACCGAAGAAGATCATAATTTAGACGGGGATGACAATCCGCTTACCGATCCGATAGACAGTGACGGAGACGGATTCCCTAATCACCTGGACATCGACTCAGATAACGACGGAATTCCGGATAATGTGGAAGCCCAGACTACAGCAGGCTATATTCCACCAAATGATGACGACGAGGCAACATATGCTGCAAACAGTGGGGTTAATTCAGCCTATCTAGACGGTCTGAATCCTGTAAACACTGATGGAGAAGATGAGCCAGACTATCTGGATGACGATAGTGATAACGATACTGTGCCGGATAACAATGAGGGGAACGACTTTAACTTTGACGGCATTCCTGATCAGACCTTTACAGGAAACGATACGGACGGAGACGGCCTGGATGATGGCTATGAAGGTAGTGACGTAAATGACGGTTTTGATGTTAATGATGAAATAGACGACCCGGCGAACGATTTGCCTGATACAGACGGAACCGAAGATGTAAACTACAGAGATTTGGACGATGACGGTGACGGCATAGATACTCCGGACGAAGATGCGGACAATGATGGAGATCCAACAAATGATGATACTGATGGAGATGGCACTCCGGATTATCTTGACCCAATAGATGATACTCCCGAAGAAGTTGATATTGAAGTAAATCAAATGGTTACTCCAAATAACGACGGTAAAAACGACTTTCTTTTCATTAGAGGAGTTGAGAATGCGAGGAACAATACGCTCCGTATATTTAACAGATGGGGAATTGCGGTTTATGAAGGGGAGAACTACAATAACCAAAATAACGTATTCGATGGTAGATCTAAAGGAAGGTCTACGATAAGCGCGGAGGAATATCTACCATCTGGTGTTTATTTCTATATATTTGAATATCAAAAGGATCAGGAAAATATTACTGATAGTGGTTATCTCTATGTAAGTAAATAATATATCCCAACTTTTATGACAAACAGGAAAAACCTATTAGTTCCCCTACTGCTATTATTTGCCGTGGTAAGCGGTTTATACGCTCAGCAAGATGCGCAGTACACCCAGTATATGTTCAATACGATGAGTGTGAACCCGGCATATGCCGGTTCAAGGGGGCAGCTAAGTATTGCCGCTTTGTACAGATCGCAATGGGTTGGTCTGGACGGCGCTCCGAAAACTCAAACCCTAAACCTTCACTCTCCTATAAGGAATAGTAGATTGGGATACGGTATTTCTATCGTAAATGATGATATAGGTGATGGGGTGGTTCAGGAAACTTATTTTGATGCGGTGATTTCATATACCATAGATGTCTCCCTTGATGGTAAATTATCCTTTGGACTTAAAGCGGGTGGTAATCTGCTGAACCTCGATTTTAACGGGTTAAACAATTTTGATGATGAACCGATTTCAGGGACGAATATTGAGAATGAGTTTTCTCCAAATTTTGGTCTGGGAGTATATTACCATACCAATAAATTCTATGCAGGGCTATCTGCACCAAACCTTCTGGAGACTGACCATTTTGACAATTCTCAGCGCGATGCCAATTCTGTTCAGTTCTTGTCTACAGACAGAATTAATTTTTATTTAATTACGGGATATGTCCTTGACCTAAACGGAAATCTCAAATTTAAGCCTGCCTTATTGACGAAAGTAGTGAGTGGAGCACCTTTACAATTAGATGTTTCGGCAAGTTTTCTTTTAAACGAGAAGTTTTCTTTCGGAGCGGCGTACAGATGGGATGCTGCCTTAAGCGCCCTGGTGGGATTCCAGCTGAGTGATCAGTTAATGTTGGGCTTGGCATACGACAGGGAAACAACAGACCTTGGAAGCACACAATTTAATGATGGATCTTTTGAGGTATTTTTAAGATTTGAGCTGGTAAAGTCTTTCCAGCGACTCGTTTCACCTAGATTCTTTTAAACTTAGCAGAAATGAACAAAAGAATACTCTTACTCCTTGCATTGATAGCTACCATTATGGTAGACTCTGTTGCCCAGGAAAGACTTGTTACCAAGGGCAACGAGAAGTATCAGAATTATTCCTTTAGTCCTGCTATCGACATTTATCAAAGAGTTATAGATAAAGGTTATGTATCTGCAGATCTACTTCAAAAATTAGGGAACGCCTATTACTTTAATGCCAATTATGAGAAAGCTACCGAGATATATAAACAATTGGTAGATGGCTATGGGTCTGAAGTGGGTCCTGAGTACTTTTTCAGATATAGTCAGTCGTTAAGGACATTGGGCAATTATCAGGAGGCAGATGAACTTATGGCCAAATTTACGGCAATGACCTCAGATGATGGCAGAGCCTCCAGATTTAGAACGGAAAGAGATTATATGGAGGAGATCGCCAAGAATTCCGGCCGATATGATATAGCCGAATTTGAGTATAATTCTAAGTATTCGGAATTTGCTCCGTCGCTTTACAAACAGGGATTACTATTTTCCTCAGATAGAGATACCGGAAATCTGGCGCGTTACAGACATACCTGGAATTCAAAAGATTTTCTGGATCTATACAAAGTAAACATTGATAGTGCATCTCAGAATACTGTGGTTAAGTTAGATAATGTCAATTCCAGATTGCATGAATCGACCTCTGTGACTACAAAGGATGGGGATACGCTCTATTTTACCAGAAATAATTTTAAAGACGGGAAATACATAAAAGATGAGAATGGGGTGGTACGCCTAAAGATTTTTAGGGCTACTTTGGTAGATGGTGAATGGACTAATTTAGAAGATTTACCTTTTAACAGTGATTCATATTCAGTAGCTCATCCCTCTTTAAGTAAGGATGGAAAAATACTCTACGTGGCCTCTGATATGCCTGGAACTAAGGGCCAGTCAGATATATTTAAGATCGCAGTCAACTCAGATGGTAGTTTCGGAACCCCTGAAAATATGGGAGAAACTATCAATACCGAAGCCAGAGAGACCTTTCCGTTTGTCACTTCAGAAGACATCTTATATTTTTCTTCAGACGGGCATCCCGGGCTTGGTGGATTAGATGTTTTTGCCACTAAGATCGCCAATCAAAGGTATAACAGATCTGTGCTCAATGTGGGCGAACCGGTTAACGGAAAGATGGACGACTTCACCTTTGTTTTTGTAGAGGAGACCCGTAAGGGTTACTTCGCTTCCAATAGGAGAGGGGGAATGGGTGCCGATGACATCTATAGTTTCCTGGAGACCAGGCCATTAGTGTTTGAATGTGTTCAGCAGATAACAGGGACCGTAAGAGATAAAATATCCAATGAGTTATTGATAGGAGCTACGGTTAAAATAATTGATGAAAATAATGAGGAGATCCTTTCCGGGATCACCGATTCTGACGGAAAGTTCGAGCTTACACTGGATTGCAATCAGGGGAATTTTGTGCGGGCTATGATGCAGGGCTATGTACCTGCAGAAGAGTACCTTACAAAGTCTGATGGCAAACCAAGGGTGATAGATTTTTACCTGGAGCGAGAGAAGGTAACAGCTGGTTTTGGAGACGATTTGGCAAAACTGCTTCAACTGAGCACCATATATTTTGATTTTGACAAGTACAACATCCGCCCGGATGCTGAGGTAGAAATACAGAAAGTCATTGCTGCCATGGAAAAGTATCCAAGCTTAAAAATAAAGGCTAATTCACATACAGACAGCAGGGGAAGGGATAACTACAACCTTTGGCTTTCACAAAAAAGAGCAGAGTCTACTGTGAATTATATGATCTCCAAAGGTATATCAGCAGACAGACTGGAAGGTGAAGGTTTCGGAGAAACCAAATTGGTAAATCAATGCTCCAACGGAGTACGCTGCTCCAAAATAGATCATGAGCTCAACCGCCGATCTGAATTTATTATTGTAGAATAACGCCTAAAAATTATATATAATTCTAAAATGCAGTCCTTCGTTGGCTGCATTTTTTTTGCTTGTATTTCGCCGGCATTGGACAAACCTAATACGGTCTGAAAAGTCGGCCAATAACGGCAATTCTTGCTTGTTGCGGCTATACCTGACCTACACAAATACAGCTTTCATAAACAGCAATCCCCAATTCACAACATATATTTAATTGTACCAACCTTGGGGTATAGATTTGCTATACAACCAAATTTAATGAATCTACTTGCTTCCCCATCGCTCTGGCAAGCTGGCCGAAAATTACTTTGGCTACTTCTCTTTTTACCCATGCTGGCAATGTCCCAGGCCAATATCACCATTGAGGTGAACTGGCCCAACTGGTCTTCAGAAAATAGAGTGACTTTTAGAGACCCTGGCAATAACCAGATCGGTGCCAGAATATGTAATCCGGCAACCTGTTTCAATGGGTCAAGCAATAATTCGTACAACAATATTGGGAGTCCGGCAAGTTATCCTGGAATTGCTTATGGAACGGGGTATGATATCCTCATGGAAGATACCTGGGGTGATGGTTGGAATGGTTTTGGGTCCTATGTAAGAGTGTATCAGGACGGTGTTTTAATTGTAGATACAGACCTTACTGGCGGAACCAGCGGAACTTTTACTTTTGATATTTTAGCGCCGACCCCTGTGTTGACCGTAGATGACGTTACCGTAAATGAAGGGGATGGCACAGCCACCTTTACGGTTACACACATTAGTGCAGCAACAGCTGGTCCGTTTACCGTTAACTATACCACTGCTGATGTCAGTACCACCGTAGGTTCTGATTATACTCTGACAACAGGCACTTTAAATTTTACAGGGGCAATAAATGATACTGAGCAAATTATTGTACCTATTACGGACGATTCGGATTTCGAGAGTACCGAGACCTTTACTGTACAACTCAATACTGTTTCTGATCCCTCTGTAGATATCACGGATACAGGAACCGGAACCATCAATGATAATGATCTTCTGGGAGATACTGCCCTGGTCTTATACGAGGAGTTTGATGGCTATATGGATTATACTTCAACAGGAGGCACACTGCGTACTCAAGACAATAACACCAATGCCTGCTCCATAACTACGAGCTCAAGCGGTACACTAACCTCTCCGATACTCTCCGGGGCTACTATAGAAAAGACATATTT
>JBFOMC010000025.1:0-2090 GCA_040830565.1 Flavobacteriaceae bacterium | reverse complement strand
CTATTGCAAACAAGATGATTTTTACGTAAAAGATTTAGACCAAATTGATGAGTTTAAAGGCCTCACCCATTTTGAGCATGTGGTTGATTATGAAGCGTTATTTTCGGTCTTTTCCAGAGTAAAAGAAAACTCGGAGCCCACATCCACTTCACTTTCAACATAAATTTTCTCGCCATGGGCCTCAATGATATGCTTTACAATGGAAAGCCCCAATCCTGAGCCTCCTTCACTTCGGCTTCCACTTTGATCTACCCGGTAAAAACGTTCAAACAATCTTGGAATGTGCTCTTTGGGTATACCCTCGCCATTGTCCGTTACCCGAATTATGACCTTGTTTTTGATCAGGTTTTCAATGCTCACCTCCGTAGTTCCGTTCGGATGACCATATTTGATGGAATTTACCAATAGGTTACTGACCACCTGTTGAATTTTTTCTCTATCGGCATTAACATAGATCGAATCTTGATATTCCATGTCAAAAGTCAAAGTAATATCCTTTTGAGCGGCTTTCATCTCCAGAAGATCAAAGACATTCTGAATGAGTTCTATGATGTCAAAGTCCTCACGTTCCAGCTTAAGTCCCCCTACCTCTAATTTGGTAATTAGATCAAGGTCCTTTACAATGTAGATCAGCCTTTCTACGCCCTTGCTGGCCCTTTGTAAATATTTTTCCCTGAGTTTTTTGTCCCTCATAGCACCATCCAAAAGTGTAAGAATGTATCCCTGGACCGTAAAAAGAGGCGTTTTTAGCTCGTGCGATACGTTTCCCAGAAAATCCTTTCTGTATTCTTCGCGGATCTTGAGTGTATCGATTTCAATTTTCTTGCCCTCAGCAAATTTTTCAATTTCCTGGGTGAGGGTCTTCATATCGGTGATAACGGGTTTGGAAGAAAAAGTCGAGGATTCCAACAGGGAAACATCGTCATAAATCTTTTTAATACGTCTGTAGATGAATCGCTCTACACGAATCTGTAGTATGATAAAACAAATAATGAAGCACCCGAGAGCAAAAATTACAGCAAGCCACCAGTCAATACTTCCTTGGGCATTGATAATGACAAAAACAAAAAACGCTGTAATAAATGCGGTGGCAAGTAGCGATGACCTTAAGGCAAATTTGTAGGATTTCCTTAATTGAATGGCCATTACAGAACAAACTTATACCCTACGCCCTTTACGGTTTTGAAGTGATGATCTCCTATTTTTTCGCGCAGCTTTCTAATGTGGACATCGATGGTGCGTCCTCCTACCACTACTTCATTGCCCCATACTTTATCCAAGATTACTTCTCGTTTAAACACCTTACTAGGTTTGGAGGTCAACAAAGACAACAGCTCAAACTCTTTTCTAGGCAGCACAATCTCCTCCCCATCGTTCACAATCTTGTACTCTTCCCTGTTGATTATAATATTCCCAACCTTTACAATATCCTCAACCTCCTGTTTCTCTTCCTTCAACCTTCTGAGCAATGCCTTTACCTTGCTCACCAATACTTTGGGCTTAATGGGTTTGGTAATGTAGTCATCAGCTCCGGCATCAAATCCAGCTACCTGGGAGTAGTCTTCCCCCCGTGCTGTTAAAAAAGTAATGATGGTGTTTTCAAGCCCTGGTGTCCCGCGAATTACCTCACAGGCTTCTATGCCATCCATTTCTGGCATCATTACATCCATAATAATCAAGTGGGGGTTTTTCTTCTTTGCCTTTGCTACACCTTCAAGTCCATTTTTGGCAGTGAAAACATCATAACCTTCAGAGGATAGGTTATAGCTCACTATTTCCAGTATATCCGGCTCATCGTCAACAAGGAGAATCCTAATATCCTTATTCTTCATGGGATGGTTTTTTATGTGTTGATCACCCAAATGTAAATATAATACTATAACGGCATAAATGCTTAACATTCATTTAATCTCATAACATTATTGTAACGGTTATGAAATAAACACTTAACGCATAGCTAACATCGCTTTTACCTCTGGTGGCGTTCTTTGCGCCAAATTCGAACTGGAGAATGAAATATTTTTTGATGATGATTGCACTGATCCTAACCCTACAGGTAAGTGCGCAACAGTCTACGGGAAGCATTGTGG
>JBFOMC010000024.1:0-26526 GCA_040830565.1 Flavobacteriaceae bacterium | reverse complement strand
GACAGGACTCTTTTACGAGAACACTATATGAAAATGAAAAAATTTATATAACTAACTATTTACAGGGTAAATGTAGCAGCTTAGGGCGGTCTTTAAAAAGAAATGATGTGTAATTCCGGAAAGTTGTGGTAAAAGAGCCAAAAGTTATGGCATGCTTAACTGGTTGCTGATTATTGTCGTGCCCGCGCTTGGCAGACCTTCGAAACTTGATAGCTTAATGTTGAACTCTTTCTCATAGATTGCAGAGGTAGCGCGTATATAATCATCCACTACATCCTCGTCCACCAGATTGATAGTGCAGCCACCAAAGCCACCTCCCATTTGCCTTGCTCCCAAAACTCCTGGGACTCCCTTCGAAAAGCCCACCAAAAAATCGGATTCGGGGCAGCTGATCTCATATTCCTCGCTAAGTCCGGTATGTCCTTCGTATAATAATTTCCCTACCAGATTCAGGTCATTGTTTCTGAGGGCTTCTGCTACATCTAGCACTCTTCGATTTTCTTCAATAATAAACTTACAACGCTTAAACACAACTTCAGACATTTCGGACTTACAACTGCGCAACATCTCTAATGTCACATCTCTTAAAGAGTGAATTTCAGCATACTTTTTCTGTAGGATAGCAATGCCTTCCTCGCATTCTCTTTTACGTGTATTGTATTCACTTGAGGCCAGGTTATGAGACACATGGGTATTAAGTAAAATAATTTTGTATGGCGTTATGTCTATTGGGATGTAGGTATGTTCCAGACTTCGGCAATCTAGCAGGATTACATGATCTTCCTTGCTCATAACTGAAGCAAATTGGTCCATAATACCACATTGAGTACCCACAAAGGTGTGCTCCGCAGTTTGAGAGAGTTCTACTATTTCCCGTTTTGAAAGGCCAAGTTCAAAAAGTTCATTTAGGCCATAAGCGAGTCCGCATTCCAGGGCAGCGGATGAACTTACTCCTGAGCCTGTAGGTACGCTACTTTCCAAATGGCAATCAAAACCTCTGAGTTTGTCTGTTCTTGCGGCCAATTCATTTAGTACTCCAAGAATGTAATTCTCCCACTCTACTTTGCTGGGAACTATTCGATTCAAATCAATTTGAACCACTTTATCAAAATCTACGCTATAGACCTGACAGGTATTATCGGTGCCATTTTTTTTGAACTTAAAGGCGATCTTCTTGTCAATAGCTGTTGGGAGTACATAGCCCAGGTTGTAATCCGTATGCTCCCCAATAAGATTTATACGGCCAGGAGAATGAACGATAAGTTCCGGATCTAGCTGCTTCATGAACTAAAAATGTGTTGAAACTTCATAAGAAAATACAAGTTAGTTACAAGCCCTTGGGCTACCAAAAGATGCCCGTCAAAATACCTATTGTGAAAAGGAGTAATACAATTTGATAGCGGTAATCTTTATACCAAACAACGTTTTCAGTACCCATTGTAATCAATTCTTTTCTATAGGTATAAAGCGCAATTTTTTCCTCCGAAGGAGGCGGAGTAGCCCTACTAATGAGTATAAAAATAATCGCACTTACAACCACCATTATGCCTACGTTATAGGTGTAGTGCAATGGCCAATATCCCGATTGCCCAAGGGCAAAGAGTAAAACACCTCCGAGAGTTCCAAGGATCAATGTTTGGTAGGCACCATCCTTATTTCCACGTTTATAGAAGACCCCTACAAGGAATATGACTGCAATAGGAGGAACTATAATAGAGAACATTTGTTGTAGATACGCCCAAATACCGCCAAAATTTTCAATCATGGGAGCCCAGATGGCCGCTAGTGTCATAAGTACCAAAGTGGTGATTCTACCATATTTTACCGTTTGTTTGTCTGTAATATCTGGATTTTTAGTCTTAATAAAGTCGACCACAAGAAGGGTAGAGGCAGAATTTAAAGTGGAATCCACGCTACTCATGATGGCAGCGATCAACCCTGCCAGGACGAGTCCAATCAAACCAACAGGCAAAATATTCATGACGGCAGTGGGGAAGACCTGATCCGCATTTTCCAGACCAGGGAACAATCCTATAGCCATTGTTCCGGGAATTACCATGATAAAAAGAGGAACAATTTTTAAGAAGCTTGCCAGAATAACACCCCAACGGGCGTTCTGAATATTCTTAGCTCCAAGGATGCGCTGTACAATGTATTGGTTAGTGGTCCAATACCAAAAACCAAGAATAGGAACGGCCATAATGAGTCCTGGCCATGGAAGTGATTCATCATCAGCTGGTCTTACAATAGAAAGATGTCCGTCCGGGGCCGTGTTTACAAGTTGGCTCCAGGAGAAGTCGAGTTTTTCGAACATCAAATATGCCAAAATAGAACAACCGACAATCAGGATTATAGCTTGAATAGCATCAGTATAAACCACGGCTTTAAGACCTCCAATTGCGGTATAGAATCCGGCAACGAGCGCCAATACCAAGGTTGTTTGCCAAATAATCAGATCTGGAAAGAATGCTTTTAGTACTATTGCCCCGGCATAAAGCCCCCCTGCGGTATCCACCACGATACTCGTGAAAATGGTAACCACCGAAAAGAACTTCCTGGACCGGCGATCAAAACGCAATTCTAAGAACTCCGGGATGGTAGTAATTTTAGATTTTAAGTATAGGGGGATAAAGATAAGAGCTGCAATAATCAGCGGGATACCAGTCATCCATTCGTATACGCTTTGTACAATTCCTGAGCTATAGGCCGCCCCGGAAAGTCCAATAATGGTGGTCGTCGAGATATTTGAAGCAAAAAGAGATAGACCTATAAGTCCCCAACCAAAGGTTCTCCCCCCTAAAAAAAGATCCTCTCCGGTCTTAGTACCCTTTGCTACCCAAATTCCAATGAGCATTACGACTACAAAATATACGGCTATAACCGTTAGGTCTATGTTGCTAATTGCATCTCCCATATATATTAGGTGTTAATTCTTTTAAAGCGAACTAATCCACAGGGTGGAACATCCAGTTTCTGTATACCTTTGATTAGGTCTATTGGTCCTTCGAAGATTGTTTTCCCAGTGCAATCCTGAACATGAGCATGATATCGCCCCATGTCCGTCGAACAATCAACAATGACGTTATTTCCCAATTTCGAATTTATGATATGAATCTGTTCCTTGGACTTACTTAAAAGTATGGTATAATTGTCATAAACCCCAATGATACTTGTATTGCCATGTTCCACTTTCTTCAGGGGATAGTTCGCTAATGGCCTGAAAGGTGTAAAACTGCCATTCATCAAAATGTCCGAGTGCTCATTCCAATATTTGGTGTAAAACCTAATCATCTGCAAATGAGATTCCCTGGCCTCGTTTAGCATCATGGACATTTGGGGTACTCCAAAAAGAGTATTTGTCATTTGCAAGGCCGCAATCTCAAGCTGTTCATCATCATGCCAGTTAAGCATATCGGAATGCACGGCAGTTGTACCACAAAGCATTCTTATATCTGCAATCCTGATACGATTCATAGTCGGATCACCCGGGCAATCAAAGGCACGGAACATATTGCCGTATTTTCTCATAGCCGGGCCTGTATATTTTTGCCGGAACTCAATAAAAACTTCCGGATTAATTTCTTGCAAAGTGGCCATTACATCAGTAAGCAGGCGGTCAACAGCTCTGTTGATTGATGCGTAATCCCTTCCATCTTCTTGCTTGAGAGGGGTGTCTGGATACCATTTAAAGTCGTCTATAAAATCTAGCTTAAAACCGTCCAGTTTCCAATCTTTTAGGGCACTTGCATAGGTATTGATCAAATATTCACGTACGTCTGGAAATCTTGGATCAAAAACCGGCGCCCATCGATGTTGTTCGGTAAGGAACTTTCCCTTGAATTTAGTATAGGCTTTGGATTTTTTACCGCAAAAAGGGACAGAGTACCACAGGGCAACCTTCATACCTATACCGTGCAGTTTTTCAACATAGGAAGCCATTTCAGGGATGCGTTCGGGCTGCCAATCGCCAGTGTAATCATAACCTCTGTTATTATCATTGGTCTGCCATCCATCATCAATAATAATCACCTTGTAACCCAGCTCAACAGCTAACTCACATTCCTTGGTCAAAAGGTCTAAATCTAGATTTTGATGAAACTGGTACCAGGTAGAGTACAGGGGAATTTTGGCAACAGCAGGAACCCTTGTCGGTTTCAGATCGGTAAAACTTTCCCACCAGCGTGAGACATTTCCAAGAGCCTTTGAAAAATGCCCCTCACTATAATCCAAGTAGAGTTGTGCCGAAAAGTTTTTCATCGCATAGGTACATTCAGAAAAGAAAGTAATATGGCAATAAAAACAGTTGTCTTCCTCCCTCAAACGGGCGTTCATTTCTAACTTATTTATGGTATTGGAACAGGCAAATGTGAGAATATTACTGTCGTCGTGACCAAAGAGATTGATTATAGGGGCATCTATGGAAATCCGAGATTCCATATGTTCTAACTCCCAGTCGGCTTGTATTCTTTTAGAAAAATCTGTTGTTGGTTTCCAAACACCCATTACATTGAGTGCTGGTATTTTCCATTGAAGCGTTATGGGTTTGGGATAAAATGCTTCTCGCGCAGTGACATTAAACTCATAAATGACCTGATCATCCTGATCATGAATTTTAGTAAGCGAGGTGCTCACCTCTTCCATAGGGTTTAAAACGAGCACTTCTTCCAAATGTCTAGATTTAATATCTATATGCATAGATCTTAATTAACGCTAAGCAATACTGACATAAGTAACCCCTATGCGCATTTAATGGAGTATTGCCATGCAGCTGGTAAGATAACTACTGATCTTAAAACCGCAAAATGCGTGAATTTCAGAAAAGCCAGGCAAATATGTTTTACCTGGCTTTTATGGAACTAACTTAAAAACTCAAACTTAACTAATTCCGGACATCACCTAAAGGGCGAACACTCCAGATTAATTATGAGAATTCATGGTCCGAATGACGGACCGAACTTCGCAGCATATCCGGGGGAAAGTACATTAAATCAATGTACTATGATACACTATGCTACTCTAACAAATATAGCAGAAAATTAATAAAATCAAAGCTGAATGCTCGTAGATCTTGACGAATTATTTGTTTTTCAGTCTTTTGCTTCTCAGTATTCCAAAAATCGTGATGATTCTTAATTAAAGAGAATTTCGCTGCACTAACTCCCTGGGCATGATGATCTGAGTAAAGGAGCCTGCTTTAATATGATCAGCGGCCAATTTAGCCATATAATTGAAGTCCGTAGACATGGTGGTTATTCCGCCAGATACAATTTCTTTAACGACATGGTCATCATGTGAGACCACTCCAATATCCTGCCCAATGACAAATCCATTATTTCGACAGTCCTTAAGAAGATCCCAGAGTTGTGTATCGCTATTTAGGAAATACAACACTCCTTTTTTTAAAGATCCAAACTGAAAAACCTGCTTAACTTCTCCGTCCAGACCATATTCTGCAAGGAATTTGTTAAACCCTCTCCTGATTTCGACAGGCGAGTCTTGCGTACCTTCAATAAATACAAACTTTTTATACTTCTTGATATTAGGAAGCAATGCTGAAAACATGGAATAGGTGCTTTCTTCAAATTCCTGAGAAATATAGGAATAGCTTTTGGGCATTTTCAGGTACCTATCTATGATCAATAATTTTTCCGGGGCAATACTTTTAAGAAGGGTAGTCACCCTTGTATTAGGAATAGGTGCAATTACATATTTGCCATATCTCCCTCTAATATTCTTGAATACAGTTTCAAAGATCTCCAGATTATTGTGGTGAAAGAACACATCTATTTGAAACCTTTTCCCAAGCTCCTTTCTAAAGGTATTATAAAAATCTTCCTGAAACCGCTGAAAGGCAAAGAGCAGCAAAGCAATTCGCATCGTAATGTTGGTTTCATCACTAATAATGAAATATCCCTTGAGCTTTTTAGATTCTATAAGTCCTCTGTCCTTTAGTTCTTCATAAGCTTTGACAATGGTCTTTCTGGCAAACCCAAGCTCACTTACCATATTATTAATGGAAGGGAGTTTATCCCCTCTTCTAAGGGTACCCTCATCAATAGTCTGAATAATGCCTTGAACCAGTTGTTCATGTTTAATAAGATTATGATTTTCACCGAGTCTCCGGATATTTTTAATTAAAGACATAAACTGTTTTTCTGATGCAAGGGCAGCGCTATTCTAGGTAGGTAAAATATAATTGAATTGGGAATGATTATCCACTGAGAGGTATAAATATAAAAAGATAATGATTAATGCTGCATTTTCCTTAATAGGAATAGTAATGCCCTGGATTGGACAGAATTTGCAAAGGGTAATGACCGCAACTTCTAAGCTTCATGATTTTCTGCCTTTAGCAGTCGGGATTTTATCCTTAAATTGAAGATGAATCACCAACCTTAAAATGATGTCTCAACCAGCCAACAATGTTTCGAAACGACTTTTTTCTTTGGATGTATTTAGGGGTTTAACGATGTTTTTACTGATTGCCGAAGCTGCCGGATTTCATCATAATTTCTCAGAACTTGTTAAGGATAATAGTATGCTATCTTCCATAGCGCATCAACTGCATCACCATCCCTGGAATGGTCTTCGGTTTTGGGATTTGATTCAGCCCTTTTTTATGTTTATTGTCGGAGTTGCTATGCCATTTTCGTTAAGGAAACGATTGGCAACAGGGACCAGAAAGGCCGCCACCAGGCATATATTTCAAAGGTGCTTTTTACTATTTGTTTTTGGGGTTTTACTGCACTGTGTTTATAGCCATACCCTTGTATGGGAGTTATGGAACGTGTTGGTGCAACTTGCGTTTACCATCCTCATTGCCTACGCGCTAATGGGACTGCCTCATAAAGCCCAAATTGCAGTTTCAGTGGGTCTTTTGGTCCTCAGTGAGGTGCTTTATCGAGTTTATAATCCGGCAGATCCTTTTAATAAAGGTGACAGTTTCGGGTCTTTTACAGATATGATCGTCATGGGTAAAATAAATGATGGTGGCTGGGTCTTCGTTAATTTTATCCCCACAGCTGCACATACTATTTGGGGGGTTATTTGCGGACAAATCCTACTGTCTCAAAAAAGTGGTAGAGAGAAAATAAAACCATTTATTATCTGGGGAGGAATCTTATTGTTTTTGGGATATGCACTAGATATATCCGGGATCACACCAATCGTTAAAAGAATAGCTACATCTTCATTTACACTGGCTTCGGGAGGGTGGGCTGTCTTAACCCTGGCATTGTTCTATTGGTGGATAGACCTATTAGGCAATCACAAAAAATGGTTACGCATCTTTTCAGTTGTCGGAACCAACTCCATTTTTATTTATCTCTTTGCAGAGACCGTAGGCATTCAATGGTTCAGAGGTTTTGGGAAGATATTTACTAACGGATTGCTGTCGCCATTGGGGATTTCGGAGAACGTTATTATGGTGATCAATGCCTTATTCGTTCTTTTCATGTTTTGGTCTATCACTTACTTTTTAGATAAGAAAAAGGTCTACTTTAAAGTGTAAATGTTGGCATAGAAAAACCGATGCGTGGGGGCATCGGTTAAGACTAAACCAACTCAAACTAAGGCTAATGAGAAAAGCCTTGTGGTAAAATTCGGTATAATTAACCCAGGTTCTGTTAAGTTAGTATCAAGCTATTATTAAGAGTAGTGGAAGGCTGTTTTATTTGCTAAAAATGGGGATTGCCTTGCTATCCAGATCATTTTGTATACCCAATAGTTGTAAGATAGTTGGAGCGATCTGATTGCTGAATATTTGCTCTTCCTTACCCAACTCCCCAAGTTCAGCCACTCTGTTTCCAAAACCAAGCAGCCAAACCTGGCCCGCATTTTTCACCTTGTTCCCGTGATGTTGCCAGGTATCCAGAGGATCTGTGCCTCTGCCATGATCAGTTGAAATGATGAAAACCGTATTGTCCGCATAATATGGATCTTGCTCTGTAAACTCCCAAAGTTCTTTAATAAGACCGTCGGTGTTATTTGCCGCCTTCAAATAGGCCTCATAATCTCCTTCATGAGCGAAATCATCGGTTTCTCCATAAGCAATATAGACGAGGTTTGGATGGTTTTTCTTCATAAACTCCAGAGCATAGTGATGCGTGAAGGCATCTAATCTAACGGTACTCCATGGACTAGGGACCTGAGGTTGCAATTGATTTAAGAACTCCTCCCTGGGGGTTAGTGTATTATCCTTGGCCAATTCAAACCCTGCATTCACAGGAATTCCTGAGCGTTCTTCATTGATGATATAAGGAAATACGTCCCAACTGGCGAAAGCCGCTACCTTTCCCTTATGCTCCGGGATGTCATTAACAATTTCTAAAATCGTTTTGTTGGGATTGTTTATTTTGTCGTTACTGTTAATCCTTTGATCATCTGCTTTGCCACATAAAATTTCGTTATAACCCGGGTAGGAGAACCACTGCGTATTGGTCAGATCTACCTTGCTTCCAAGCGCTCTATTCCCATGAAATTGCCCCATTTTAATGGCTTCGTTCCATAGAAATGGCATCAATACCTTACGTCTCTCACTAGCATTTTCTCTCCAAAACAGCTTTTTAAGTTGCGTAGTATCGTGAACATAGGTTTCATTGGCGATCAAGGCCTTGTATGCAACGGTGTATACCTCCTGCCATCGGAGGCCATCCAGGGTGATAAGAATTATTTTAGGGGTAGTACGGTCTTGAGCCAAAACGGCCGGAAGTGAGAATATCAGAAAGTAAATAAATAGCAGAAGGCGAACAGTACTCATTTTTAATATGATTAGGTTACAGACAAGTTAAGAGAATCCCTTGGAAATACAAACCCTGGCTACTATCGGAATTGCAATATTTGCCACCTCACATAATGCATACACTATACCCTTGTAAAGGCTTCAATCAGATCTTTATGATCAGGAAATTGGGAAATCATCTTGTCTCGCTCGGCCAATTCAAAATCCTTAAAGTCAAACCCTGGTGCTACAGTGCATCCGACCAGTGAATAACCCTCTTTTCCCAAGGTTTTTGCAGCAAACCAATGTTCTTTGGGCACTACATATTGGGGAAACTGCCCCACTTCTAAGTCGTTCCCAATAATAACCTCAGAATGTGCTCCAGCCGGGGAAATCATATGCAGTACAATAGGAGAACCTTTATAGAAATGCCATATTTCATCTTGCCCGATCTTGTGGAAGGCAGAGAAGGTAGTTGAGGTCAATAGAAAATAAATACAAGTGGCGCAGTTCCTGTGCACCACCCCTTTGTCATCTACGTCTTCATAACTAATAAGGAAAGAAGATCTATAGGTTTCTTTAAAAAAGCCGCCCTCCGGATGCGCTTCCAATTGCAGTTGTTCAATAATTCTTTCGTGGGCTTCCATACTTGACTTTTGGACAATTTCTGTAAATATGCATTTATTCTTTTGTTATAGCTACTATACGCAAAGGAGCTCCGCTTCCTCCTTTTATTTTCATTGGTAAGGCAATAACCTTAAAATCCTTACTGGGTAATTTATCCAGATTGGTCAGATTTTCGAAGGCGGATATGTTTTCGCTTAGGAGAATCACATGACTTTTAAAATCACTAGACTGCCCGTAGTCAATACTGGGGGTATCAATGCCTATGGCCTTAATGTTCCTGTTTTGTACCAACCATTCAGCTGCTTCCGGAGAGAGTCCTGGAAAATGAAGTAAACTAACTGCTGCCTCTCCTCGCTGATCTGTTCCCAGATACTTCACTCTATCAGGATAGAATGTGGAGAACCCCGTCTGAAGCAAAACAATACTACCCTCAGGGATGGTGAGATTTTCTTTTTCTTCCCAGGCTTCAAGGTCCTCTATACTAATAAGGTAATCAGGGTTTTGCATGGCCTTGGCAGAAACATCAACTTTTATCGCTGAACCTATAAGGTTTTCGAGAGGGATTTCATCAACGGTTTGCCCTTGTTCGGCAAAATGAATAGGTGCATCTAAATGTGTGCCTCCATGTTCGGCTGATGCAAAATTGTTGGCTGAATAATAGTAACCCTTATCGGTCATTCCCTGAGCAACGATATCTAATTCAAATTCTTTGGCTGTTACCCAGTAAACAGTTTCTTCAGAAAATGAATGGGTTAAGTCTATTATTTTCTCAGTAATACTGCTTTCAGACTCCGCTGGAATGGGTTTATCTTGAGTATTCGACTTAGAACTGCAGCCTTGAAGAAGGAGCACACAAAAGAGTAAGCTTATAAGCGTTTTCATATTGGAAATATTTGATTTGGTTGCACTTCAGCACCGGGATTAAAAAAGTGTTGACAAAGACTTAAGATAAGAAGATTTTTTCAGCTACAAAGGACGAATTCCTAGCAACTTTACTAGAAAACAGGCCGGAAAAACTTAGATAAAGCAGATAAGCCCTAAAACAATCACTACGGGCTTATATTAAAGGTTTTTCTAACAATACTGTAGATGTCCGGAATGACAGTTTGCGCCAGGCGAGAATTGCCATTGAAGAGTACGCATATCCCCAGGTCTGCCTCTGGGAAAAGAGCAATTTCATTGCGGTAGTTATTTACACTTCCACCATGGTGCCAAATGGTCTTTTCCGTATTGCCAGATGCTTTAAACTTGTGAATCCTCCATCCAAAACCGTAATGTGACGAGATATGCCCCGGCCAGCGGTAATAATATTTGTAACCTCCCTTGATTTCTACAAAAGGCTTAAAAACCTTTGTTATTGCCGCTTTGCTCATGACCTCCGGATTATGTCCAAGTAGAAACCGCATCCATTTGGCCATATCAGTAGAACTGGCATTAATACCGCCTGCGAAAAGTGCGTTGTAATAACTGTTGGTAAGTTTCTGACTTTTCCATCCCCTTCTACTTCTTGTATGTGGGATGGCAACATTCCCTGCATCCAGCAGAGATTTATGATCCAAGGAGGTAGAACACATCTCAAGAGGATTAATAATCTCGCTTTGAAACGTTTTGGTAATTTCTTGTCCGGCCGAGGCACTCATGATTTCCTGGCTGATGGCAAACATAGCATTTTGATAACTATACAATTCCCCTGGTGCGCTTATAGGTGCAACTTCCTTAAAGCGGCCTGCTATAGTTTTTAGAGGTAATCCTGCTTCCACAAGATTTGTAAAACTATGATAGGGAGCCCCTGACGAATGCGATAAAATATGTGCAAGGGTAATCTTTTGGGTATTTAGACTATCTCCGAAACGAAATTGGGGCAGGTAGTCGACCACTTTGTCTTCCCAGGCCAATTTTCCCTTAGCTTCTAAATGCGCAGCCAAGATCCCACCAAAACCTTTAGAGAGCGATCCCAGCCTAAAAACGGTTTCCCCATTGACCTGCTCTTTGAGGTTGATATTCTTACGACCAAAACCTTCGGAAAGGACTACGGAATCACCTTTTACAATGCTAACACCTACACCCACAAGCTCCTTTCGGGCAATTGCTGTTTCAAAGTATGCTTTTATGGCAAGTTTTAATTGTTCCTGTTTTGATTTATAGTTTGCAGCTTCCTTCTCAAGGCGTGCTATTTCCTCTTTATTTACTTTTATGCCATCTTTTTTTTCGGGCGCAGAGGAGGTGAGCAATTGTACAAGAGCAATTGCCATAATTGCTAATACAATAGCAATGATGAATTTATTGGTTGTTGTTTTAAGGCCTTGCATATATCACGTCGTCATTGGGGTCCAAGAATGCGCAAGATATTGTTGAAACGATTTATTGTACGAAATATTTTAATGTTTTAGCCCGGTCAGGTGCTGATACTTCTCTTAAAGAGGTTAGCCACAAATAGCGGTTGACCATGCTAGGTTTCGGGTAGTGTTTATGAGCTCCAAAGATAATGATCTAAGAATTGCTGGGAGGAATTTACAAGGATATTTAGACAAAAATGTTTTAGTACCTAAAGGATTAGGTATTCGTAATCATAGAAAGCTTTGATTATACTTAGCTCAAGCTGTTTCTTAATTTCTCACAAAGATCAATCTGACAATAGCAGCATCTTCCGTACCGTCTGCATCAACATCAAATTCTGTATCTCCAAGCAATGTAAATTCAGTACCGTTAAAGGAGGTGGTATATATTTCCGGGTCGTCCGGAGCATCATCATAAGCTACATTAAAGCCATCATCGCAAAATCCTAAGTTACCGCTAAAGTTTTGGGTTGTGCCGTCGCCCTCCATAATAGTAAGACTAAATCTGCCGCTGCCTTGCACACTTAGGGAAACACTGCCGCCTTCGGCAATAATATCCCTATTGTTTGGATTGTTAAGTATTGAAAAAGTGGCCGTAGTTGCCGTCCAACTACCAGCAACATCGGATATGGAGAAGTTTGGGCCGTCTAGTGAACAAGATTCTACGCCGTCCTCTCCGTCACTACTACAGGAGTAGTTTATAGACGTTAGGCTGAGGACGGCGATCATTAGAAGAAATGTTTTGAGTGCAGAGTTTTTCATGATTTTATCTATTAAAATTTGATTGTTGCTATAAGGGCATATCCCTTCATAGAAAGGTAAGCACAGATTAAGTATACCAATGTCAGTTTGGTTACAATCTCTTGCACTTTGGTTACCGAATCGGGAAAGTTTTCGGATGTAAGGAAGCTTATGTCGGCATGGGGTTTACCTCTGCCTTGCAGGATCGCTCTAGGTAGTAGAGCTACTTTTAATATAATCCGAAGGTGTTTTATTGTAAAACTTCTTAAAGGTTCTGGTAAAATATGGAAGGTTGTTGAAGCCAACTTCATAGGCAATCTCTGAGATACTTCCCCAATTGGCTCTGAGCAGATCGGAAGCCTTTTGCATTCTTATCCTTCTAATTAAATCTGAAGTAGACAAGCCGGTTATTGCCATGACTTTCCTGTACAGCTGCACTCTGCTTAAACCCATTTTGTCGCTTAGAAAGTCTACATTGAGCTTATGGTCATTCAGATGAGCGAAGATGGCTTTGTTGAGCTTTAAAATAAATCGTTCTTCCTGAGATTCAAGGTTTTCGGAGAGCTTGCCGGCCAGGAGTTCGTCTCTGACCCTTTTTTGTAGGCTGTTTCTTTGCACCAGTATATTAGCTACTTTCAGATGTAGCTCCTTTTTGTCGAAGGGTTTAATTAGATAGTCTATGGCACCCACAGCCAACCCTTCTAATCGGTCTGTTTGAGAAGCCTTTGCCGTTAGGATGATGATGGGGATGTGGGCAGTAGACAGGTCTGCTTTGAGTTGTTGGCATAGCGCTATTCCATCCATTTCGGGCATCATTAGATCGCTAATCACCAAATCCGGAACTTTCTCCCTGGCCAGGGCAATTGCCTGCGTTCCGTTTATGGCTGTGATGACCTGCCAATGGGGTTGCAGTAATTTTACGAGGTAATCTCTTAGATCCGGATTGTCCTCAACGATTAAGACCAGGTTGCTGCTGGGCTTTTCGGGAGCTTGCAAAATCTTATTTTCAGCTACAGACGCTACCTCCTTTTTTAGAGATCCATTGAGTGCTGTACCTTCAAATTTTTCTATTGCTTTAACAGGAATTGTTACCAGAAATTCCGAACCCTTGTTTCTTTCACTTCTTACAATAATTTTCCCTTTAAGAAGGGCTACCACTTCTTTGGTTAGTGCCAGCCCAATGCCCGTACCATCAGAGTCCTGAGCCTCCAGGCGGTAGAATCTTTCAAAAATTTCGTTCTTTTCTTTTTCATCAAAGCCGATCCCTGAGTCTTTAACCAGAATATTTAAAAATGATTCCGTCTCGGTGTTTTTTATCCAAATATGGAGCGCTACCCTGCCATTTTTTGGAGTGAATTTAAAGGCATTGGATAATAGATTATTGATAATTATTGCCAACTTTTCGTCATCTGCCTTTGCATAAAAACTGGCATTAGGGATGCTAATATCAAAGTCTATGTTTTTAGTTTTAGCCAAAGAGGTAAAGGAGTTTCCAAGGACACGTACAAGTTGGAATACTTCCTGCTTTTTTAAACGAACAGGCATTTTATTTTCCTCCAATTGTGCATAGTCTAATAATTGGTTGATCATTTTTTTTAATTGCTTCACGTTTCGTTGTACGAGTCGGAGCGTTTCATTGGCTTCTTTATCCTTACTTTTTTCTGAAAGTTCTTCAAGAGGATTGGTGATCAGGGTTAAAGGAGTTCTGAATTCGTGAGAAATATTTGAAAGGAAACGAGATTTCATTGCATTAATTTCCTGCACCTTTTCCAACTCTAGCTGATCCTTGATCAGCTGTTGTTTCATCCTTGCCCTGGATTTTAAATTTTGAATGATCAGATATAGGAAGAAAAGCAAGAGAAGTCCATACAAAACAAAGGCCCCCCGACTAGCCCAGAAAGGAGGAAGAATCTCAAAGGTTAAGGTCTTTGGAGCTACCTCCCAAAGGCCATCAAGACTGGTGGCTTTTACCTTGAAGGTATAGGAACCGGGTTCCAGATTGGTAAAGGTGGCAGAGCGGTCAGTGGTGTAAAGCCACCTATCATCCAAACCGTCCAATAGATAGGCATATTTCACTTTAGAGGGATTCCTGTAATTAAACCCTATAAAGGAAAAGCTGACCATGTTTTGGTCATAGGCCAATTCTAAGGGTTCTGAATTTGCTATGGCTGATAGTTTCTCCGTATCCTCTAAGGATTTATTGAACAAGCGTATTTCATCAAGATGTATGGAAATTTCTTCGCTCGATTTTCCCAGTTCTTTAGGCAAAAATTTATAGAAGCCTCCTTGTGTTCCCAGGACCAACATTTTGTTTTCAGGGAGAAAACAGATTTCCTTGCCTATAGGATTTGCCAGATTAACCCCATCAGATTCATCGTAAAATTTAAAGTCGCCTGTTTTTAAATCTGCCTGGATCAAGGTTTCCTTCCCCAGAAACCAATAGTTTTTATGATGGTCTTGAACAATACTTTTAATTTCCTGATAGGGGAGATTAAGATGATCATGGAGGTTTATCATCTTTTTTTGAGACCGTCGATAAAGATTAAGACCCTTTTTGCCCCCAATTAAAATGCTGTCGCCGTCCGGGGTAAATAAGGCATTAAGCTGGTTATGAAGCAGGCTATCTTTTCCTTGAAGAGGATCCGCTTGCTTCATGTGAAATGAATTTGTCTTTAGATCGATATTGGCAAGACCGAGGTCTGTGGCTGCCAAAAGTACATTTTCACTTGTCTTGATAATATCTCTGAATTGGGCACTGCCCCTTCTTATGAAACTTCCGGTGCTATCAACCCATTGATTCAGCCCAGACATGGTTCCCACCCATAGGGTTCCCTGCTGGTCTCTATAGAGGTCCAGAACGGTGTCATGGCTTAAGCTAGTTGGATCATTCGGATCAAAACGATAAGCTTTAGATTGCCTTGTTTGTGGGTTGTAATGCCAAAGGCCTTTACTGTATGTGCCCAACCAAAAGGTGTTGTCCTGATCAACTGAGATATCAGAGATTTGGAGCTCTTTTGGAATGTCATATTTAGAGATATTGCCGTGCTGGGAATGATATAAACCAGATTCTAAAGTTCCTATTAATAGTCCGGTCTTATTTGGGTGTATCGTTTTTATATAGGATTCCTTCTCCGGGATTTCGCTAAATGAAAAGTCAGTACTTGGGAAGGTCATAGAAATTTCTCCAGAGGTATAGCCAAGGATCAAATTCCCTTCAGGATCTCTAAAACCATATCGTATGTTTTTGTCAGATCTGTTGGTATGAAGCACCTCTTCTTTGACAGGATCAAATTGATAAGTATATCCGTCATAGGAGGTAAAGAATAGCATATTGCCCCAGGTATGTAAGGAGTTTAAAGAGTTAGTTTCTAGTTTACTGTTAGCTTGATCAAAATGCGTATAGCTTCCTGTTTGTTTGTTCAGTTTGTTAAGACCCCCGTAGGTCGCCGCCCAGAGGTTTCCTTTTCCATCATCCACCAATTCCCGTATCACATTGTTACGGAAATTGGCTGTAGAATTACTTAATAGATTAAAGGGGAAGTGCTCAAATCGCTCTGTAGTAATATCAAACTTATCAATGCCTCCTCCATTTAGGCCAATCCATAAAAAGCCGTCCTTGTCCTGGAGAATGTCAATAACATAGTCTTGGGCAAGACTGTTTTCGTCTTCCTTCTTAGATCTGTAATAATCGAAGGCCTTGGTTTGGGGATTGTATTTTCCCAGACCGGAGCCCTGACTCCCTACCCAAATGGTACCATCGCGGTCTTCATAAATTGCGGTAATAAAAAAGTTTACTTTATGGGGAGGAACTTTTGGGTCGTATTTAAAATGGCTGAATTGCCCGCTCAAAGGGTTTAAAACACTTATACCGCCAGACCTTGTTCCAATCCAAATAGATCCTTTGGAGTCTTCTAATAGGGAATAGATCTCATCGTCAACTATGGTGGTGGCATCCCCATGTTTATTGAAATAAGATTTGAAATTGAGACCATCAAAGCGATATAAGCCATTAGAAGTTCCCAACCACAGGAAGCCCTTGCTATCCTGTATTATTTTAAGGACTTCAACTTTTTTGGGTAACTGAATGGTTCTAGAAAAACTACTTCCTTTTTGAGCGGTAAGATGGCTGGCAAGCAGGCAAAATAGGACGAACGGCAAGAAACATCTTTTCAACATAATCCCGAACTAGTTAATTACAAAGACTGTCTCTTTTTAAAGTTAGTGAATTCTTATGGAATCGATTTTAAAAAAAATTGTTTGCGGAATTCAATTAGCGGCGTATATTTGCACACGCTTTGCAGAAAGCAGTTTGAACAAGATTTGAATCTGGCTGTTGCCAGAGTCTTTTTTAAGGATAAAATCATTGGTCTGGTAGTTCAGTTGGTTAGAATACCTGCCTGTCACGCAGGGGGTCGCGGGTTCGAGTCCCGTCCAGACCGCTGAAATTTACTAAATTTCAGCAAAAAGCCTGTAAATCAATGATTTACGGGCTTTTTCATTTTATTTAACACCAAAAAATACCATATAAAACCATATAAAAAGTGAGGAATTCGGTGCGTATTTTACCCCTTCAAAAACACTCACCAAAATCGCTGTAATTGACTGTTAAAGAAAACTTTACAGAGAAATTTTAACATTTGTTTTTCGTACCTTCTGGTGAGTATTTAAAAACACTCACCAATGTATGGCAAATTGAACGTCCTTTTTTATCCCAAAAAACTTAAGTCTGACACCGACGGAAAGGCTATGATTTACGCTCGCGTAACCATTAATGGCAAGCGCAGTGAATTTAGTTTAGGCCGTCGTGTAGAGGAACAACGCTGGGACTCCAGGGGCGGTAAGCTCAGGGGAACATCAATGGAAGTCTCAAATTTCAACCGCTTTTTAGAGCATGTCAAAAACCGGCTTTACGACATTTATGACGACCTACTTAAAGAACAAAAAGATATTTCGGCCTCCATCATCAAGAATATCTACATCGGCAAGGAAGGCAAGGAGTATATGGTCCTCGAAATTTTTAAGGAGCATAATGAGGAGATAGAAAGTTTATTGGGCAAGGGCTTTACCAAAGGAACCTTGCAGCGCTATAAAGCGGCCTATAAGCATGTTTCGGATTATATCCAACATAGGTACCACCGGAATGACATTCCGGTATGTAGGGTAGATCATAAGTTTATTAAGGGTCTAGAGTACTATCTAAAATCTCAAAAGAACTGTGACCATAATACCGCCATCAAATATGTCGTGAACTTCAAAAAGATCATTCGCATTGCCCTAGCTAATGAGTGGATCACCAAAGACCCTTTCTTTCATTGGAAGGCGAGTTGGAAAACCAAAGAAAAGCAATACCTTACTCAAGATGAATTGGACTCACTTCGAGAAAAAAAGTCATTTTTACCGCGTCTTGACTTGGTACGGGACATATTTGTTTTCTGTTGTTATACGGGTTTGGCCTATTCGGATGTACAACAACTAAAACAAGAGCATATCATCATTGGGGTCAATGGGGATAGATGGATTAAAATGCCCCGGAAAAAAACCAAGGCCATTAGTAGTATACCACTGCTACCCCCTGCAGAAGAGATTATTGAAAAGTATAGTGAACATCCTTATGTATTGGATGGAAAAGGCTTACTACCTGTCTTGACCAATCAAAAATCGAATGCTTACTTAAAAGAGATTGCCGATGTCTGTGGCATCAACAAGCACCTGACTACCCATTTAGCCCGACATACGTTTGCAACCACCGTGACCCTGGCTAACGGTGTTTCTATTTCAACGGTCAGTAAAATGCTTGGGCATCGTTCATTAAAAACCACCCAGATATATGCTAAGGTCCTGGACAGCAAAATAGCAGAGGAAATGGACCGATTAAAAGAGAAAATTGAAAAGGAAAAGGTGACTGTTTCCGAAGATGAAAGTACTAATTAGAGCAGAGCTTGTTCCAAATCCTTACCCTTAACTTTTGCGCATGGGTCCGGTCCGATTATTTTAGCGTTCAGGCAGATAAGCGTTTAGAAATAATCGGGCTAGGCGCAAATAAACCTACTCAGTTTTGTAAGAATGTTTTCTTAATTATTTGCTTCGCAAAGAAAAAAAGAAGAGCAAGAGGGTAACACGGCAAGCCGGTGTTACATAGTTTAAAACTAGCGATATCTTACTGAATAACAAGCATCTACATAGTTTTATGTTTCCTAATCTCATCATTTGAAGTTTCAATTTTTAGAGTAAAAACTCCCTGAGCCCAATAAAACTGTGAATTTTTAGAGTAAAAACAGAAATCTGCCTCGCTCAGTAGTATTAGTTTGTGTAAGGTTTGGGACTTGCAGCGCGAAATGAAATTTCGCTTGCCTACAAAAGGAATCTTATAAATAGTTGACCCGAATAGAAGTCTGATTCGGCTCAGAAATGATAAAAATATGAAGTGAATAAAAGTATTATTTGGCTCACTATATTATTAGTAGTTGATTTTAGAATTAACAATTTGAGAAATGAAAACGACTGTTCTAATGAACTTAAAGCATTTGAATGTTCCTTAGAAGCATAAAGTATAATTTGCCGTATTAATTTAATAGTATATATTCTGGTGTTTAATTGTACTTTCTAAGGCTAGGCAAACATAATTAGAGCTATTAACAAATCAGAAAAAATAATTTGAAATGTCAGACACGGATAAGCTAGATTTACAAGACAAATTGATTGCTTTTAAATCTGTTTTAAAGGTAATAGGAGCGCCGTTGGCGGCCGCGGTTACTGGTGATCCATTTGTAGCAGCCGGGGTAACCAATCTATTTTTAGAAACCTTTTTTGGTATTCAATCAGAGGTCAAAATGAAGAGGGTGAATATGTTTTTTATAAAGTTAGAAAAGGGGATACAGGAGATTGATAAGGATTTTGACTTAGATAAAGCCGATAAGGTTGAATTAAGAGATTTGATAGAGACAGCAATGTTGAAATCCTCTAGAGCAACTACTGAAGGAAAGATTGAAAGGTTGAAAAAAGTTATCATTGGACAAATAAAGTATGTGGATCAGTATGATTATGTCACCCGCTATCTGGATTTAGCAGAAAAATTAAATGACAAACAGGTTATTATTTTAGCCAAATATGTCGAAACCGAAAAAGAGTTCATTGTAATCCAGGAGGAAATAGCTCGGATTTATGAACAAAAAGAAGATGCCGAGAAGACTTACTCATTAATGAGGGCTGCCTATCAAGAGAATGATTTAAGGAAAGGAAAGCCCTCAAAAAAACAACTTGAAGCTATGAAAAAAGGCATGGTTAGAATCGAAGGTGAAATTTTAGAAAAACAAAATGACTATAATAGAATTAGAAGAGTTAGAAACCAACAATTCAATATATTGGGGGAGCATGAATTTAACTTTCTACTCAATGATCTTAGGGTAATGGGCTTAATTTATAATCCATCAGAGGGTAGAGCAAGTGATACAGGTGAATATTCTGGATATAGATGTACTCCATTAGCAACCGGATTCATCAAATTTTTAGAATAATAATTGGAGATTTACAACAGAGGCTTCTGGGCATCAAGTTGAAAATAATACTTTCACTGATAATTCCAAGATAATGTAAATGCAAAGAAAAGTACTGGAAATGACCGGGAGGGGATAAATAAGTGGTGTGACTTTTTCCAAGACAGATAAGCCTAGTCCAGAATATAAAAATTCAAATAAACGATTTAATACTAAAGTCATCAGTAAATTTTTGAATTTAAGTTTTTAAGAGGTTATTTATTTATGAGATGTGGTCAAACATTATATTGAGGTACTTCTTTAAGGAATCTAGGGCCATATGAGGGCATTTACATTTAAGACGCTCAAGACCAAATATGGAGGTCAAATAGAGCATGTTTTAGGACTTAATGAACAACAATTGGAGCAGGACTTAAACAGCCATTGGCATCAGAGAGAGATTATATGTGGTCTCTTTTCAATAGAATGATATTGGCATCAGGGACTGATTATTTTGCACAGTCTAAAATATATCAAACTATAGCAGTTTTTGTAGCTGAGTATGAGGGTAAGAACTGTAACCAGTACAAGCAACTTTCGCTCAAAGCAGAAATAAGCCAAGCCAAACAGCAATAACTCGAGCTTGATACAATAGAATTAAAAATAATAGCAGACCCAGATTGTGGTCACGCGATGAATTATGATGGCATAAGATTCCCGATAGATGATAACCTTAACGACCTGCTACTAGCAAATGAAAACTGCGAAAGGGAATTTTGCAGATGCACAACTCGCGCTGTACCTAGAAGGGATGAGAACGGTAGACTTGTAATGAAGTCCTAATATCCAGGTCCGGGCTTTGAATTTAACAGTGAAATAACTCAGATAGTGGGCATCTTCCAATGGCACATAGGTTTGTAATCCGTGAAACGACAACATAGATCTACCTGTTTCGATCATACACCTTACTGAAGTACAAAAAAGATCTGAGGGTATAAGAAAGCCAGTAGGATTTAGTTACAATGTATTAAAAAACCCCAAAAGAAGGTCGGTATTACAGTTAGCAGGCGTTCAGTAGGGGATAATGGTTATTTTTGTTAAGATATAACAAGTTCCCTGCAATTAAGTTAACCAAGGATGAAAATTGGAGAAAAATGTCCGATTACTGGACTTAGGATCGAAAAAGTATACGAAAATCGAATTGACAAGGCGTATTCTGTCTCCATTGATGGAAATGACTATTCGTGTGAGATTTGCGAAGGATGTGCTTCGAAATTTTTTGATAGATCGGCAACTGCTGAATTCTCTGTTTTTTTTAGAAAAGATAAAGGTACATTGCTAGGACATCTTTTGAGAACGAATTTCAAAGAACTTCGAGGCAAAAAGTTACATTTTAACTCTAATCCGAAATTCGAATTGAACGATCCAAAGAATGTGGATCTTAAAGATCTCACGCAGAAATTAGTTTCAGAGAATACTTATCCAATTCATCGAAAAGAGAAAGCAGATAATATATTAAGAAGCTTTTACCAACTACAGAAATTTGAGGGAGACAAAATCCAAATAGGGAGGACAATTACTTTCTGGGGGAATCTGTTTTTACAGAGTTTTGAGGAATTAGCCTTTTATTTAAGGGAGTTCGAAAACAAGGGCTGGGTAACAATTTTAAGAGATAATAAAGGAAACTTTGATAAACTGCAATTTACCTTTGAAGGACTTGACAAAATTGAAGAACTCAATTTAAACTCTGCGGATTTGACAGAAAAAGATACCACGAGGGAATATCAAATTGGTTTGAGTTTTGCCGGAGAACAGCGGGACTATGTAGAACAGGTCGCTGAACACCTAAAAAAGTTGGGGATTAAAACCTTCTATGACAACTATGAGTCGGTGGACCTTTGGGGTAAAAACTTATACCAACACTTGAATGATATATATAAAAACAAATGTCTTTACTGTATAATTTTTATTTCCAAACAGTATGCCAATAAATTATGGACTAAGCACGAGTTAAGAGGCGCACAGGCAAGGGCATTTCGAGAAAACCATGATTATATCCTTCCAGCAAGATTTGATGATACTGAATTACCAGGATTAGATGAAACAATGGGTTATATTGATTTAACCCAAGTAACCCCTAGTGAATTGGCCAAAATGGCTCATGCCAAAATTCAAAATTGATAAGCTTAAAAGTAGCATGGGCCGTCGAAAGTTCAAATAAAAGATAATGATTTTAAAAGAAAGAATACCGGGGTTTAACGAATTGGCGGAAATAGTAAAGGATCATTGCTTAAAAATGATGTCAAAAAGTTACAAAGAAGGATATTGTCAACTAGGAAATAATGGTGGCTCAATTTTATCCGAAAGAGTATCACTGTTTATGCTAAAGTTAGATGAATTCGACAATGAACGAATCAAGATAATTAAAAGTGATCGCGAAGGCGAATCTCCTTACAAATTGGTTATTGAAACAAATAGAGATTTTGAAAGCAACTATTTGATAGATTTATGGCTTGATGATCTCGAAGCTTATTTGCCTCAAAAGATGATCGAGGATCTTGATATTGAGTTTTATAAGTTCACTAAGCAATATAATGAGAGCTAAGAAGGTTCCACTAAACGATGAATGCTATGTTACTATTTACACCTAAAGGGGAAACGCCTTCATCAATAGACGGCTTTAATAGCTATCCTTTTGAATGGTGGTATCTGTTTTTAGTGATTGCCACATGTATTGCCTGGTTTTTGCTGAAGCTCCTATCCATAGAAAAAAAGTATAAATAATAGAATGACCATCAATATCATTTCTCTTTTTTCATTTCTGCTTTCAGATAAAGACGAAGAAGCAGATCATGGTTTATTGGGTCACATTGACTCAATAGAGGCTTGGCCAATATTGCTAATTGTCACTTTAACACTAGTAATTTGGTGGATTAATCGCAAGAAGTTTAAAAAAGTAATGAATTATTCCGAAGATCAAATAGATCGTCTTATGATTTATTTTTTGGGAGGTTTCAGTGTAGTCATAATTCTAATGGCTGGATATAACTATTTTTTTGGGCAAGCCAATACCGCTTATGGGGAAGAATGGATAATCCAATATAAAGAAAATCAAGTCTTAAAAACTTTTATAATTAGTGGTGATAATATTGAAGATTACAATTTTGATGACTTTATAATACTAAATGACAGTATTAAGCTTTTAAAGGAAAACATTATTCTTTATAAAAATAAGATCCAAACAAGAAAGCAAAAAATTAAACCTCCCGGAGGAAAGGAGGAAATAATCTCTTATAAAGAGGAATACAGTTTGTTAAAGGATAGTATTCTTCAAAAGTCAAACCCTGAGCACGTATATAATTTTACTAAAGTTCAAATAAACGATTACTAGCTTTAAAGTTTAAACCAACATGAAAAACATTCTTTTCCTTTCCATGTTATGTTTTGCCTTTAGTACCAGTTGTACTTCTAAATCGAAAAAATCACCTGCAGCGGAGGCGATACCAATGACCCAATTCGCTAGAGATAGTGTAAAAGTAGTTGCATCACTTAGTAAAATCTATAAATCAATTAGCGAACCTGATTTAACTCAATTCATGTTCGAAAGCTACAGGTTTAATTATCTAGATTCATTTGGGAACCACAGGCTTTTTAGAATAGAACATCATAATGACAGGGATATAAGATTGATTGTAAAATATTATGACCAGGACGGGAGTTATGAATCTGAAACATACAGTGTAAAGAGTGAGCATGTTATTCAACTCAAATCCGAGCAGTACAATCAGTTTATAAAACTATTGAAAGGTGCATATTTTTGGGATCTGCAAATGCTGGAAACCCTTCAACCGATGTATCTTGACGGTTATGGCTACCTTCTAGAGGGCTTTGAGCCAAATAGACCCAAACAAAATTATCATATTGTTGGCAGATCGGTACCCCATGATGGCAGTTTTGCACAGGCTTGCGAAAAATTGGCGGAGTTTTATGATGAAGAAAAATCAAATAGTTTAAATTAAGAATTCAAAAATTAGATGATCAAATACATCGATTTCACTCCTATTTGGGAGTCTGTATGTAATTAATATCCATTTGAACACTTTACTAACTGTTTTGAGCAGTATGAAATCTTATGGGAACCTATCAAACTAGCAAATGCGGGCACTGCCGAAAAACATGGGCTTTCATGCAATATGGAGGTGATAGTTCTTGTGGGCCACCTATCATTAAATGTGTCTACTGTAATGGGCTGAATAGAACAAAAATGAAATTATATCGAGATATGACCTTTTTCAACAAACTCACATTTTGGTTGGGTAGGGGTCTAATAAAACCAATCTTCGGATTATTTATGATTGGATCCGGAATGGGCATTTTATATTGGCAATACCTAACTGTTGAGGACCACGGACAATCTCCAATGTCCCATATGCTAGAAATAAACAACTGGTTCGGGATAATATTTTTTCATGCAATTGCAATCGGTCTAGCTTGGCTTGGTGTTTCGCAGATAAGAGATACAATTTCCACGAAGAAACAAGTAATTGCCATGGAACAGTTGTTTGACGAAAACGGTGGGTTTTTTTGGAGTAATCAGCAGTATTAAAGTCTAGATAGAAAGATTTTACATGGTTAGAATTTCATCAATAATTTGCCAATTGAGTTCCTGGAGGAACAAGAAACACTAATTAAAGTTCAATAAAACGATTTTCTTAATTTCCGTTTATAATAAACCACATGGCGACTACGACAATTATTATATCATCTCTAATTTTATTGGCAGCAATTATCTCCCAGGTTCTTCCTAGATTGGAAAGATATTATAAACATCGACCAAAACTGATTGTTGAACTTCAAAAGAGCAATGGGATAACATCTACTCAAACGCCAATGGGCCTTTCGAGCAAAAACAAAGGGCCAGTTATTCAAGTGGGAAATCCAGAAATATGGCGTATTTATAAATTCGAATGGAATTTTAATCTGATTGTTAGAAACAACTCGGAACACAATGCCTATGAAGTACAGTTACTTCAACATAACACTAGACCACAAATACGTTTCAGGGAGAATATTAGTCTGAATAAAGCACTACGCGAACAAGAAGAAATTACTCTTCCTTTCTCAATTCATAAAATCACGGAATGCCAAGATAAGGACCGAGAAAGAATCTTTTCAAGTAAACCAGAGTTTTTCGATGATTTAATGATTGTATTCAATTATAAAAACCCCTCGGGACGTAGCTTTCAGTCAAGGTATTATTTCAATGACGACAAAACTACTTATGACAGAATTCCTTTAAAAGAATTGACCCAATATTGGAGATAGTCCATGTGATAATACAATTTGCAGCCAATTGCTTTATTTTGGTTTAATTAAGCCAATTCCATGCCATTGACCATTCCAAACTATTCTGTACTTTCCTCTATGTTCAACTATCCCTCCTAAAAAATCAATCGTTTTAATTTTTTTGGAATTGTTAACCTCAATGGAACATACAAGGGTATCAATCAGTCCAGATCCCCTCAACTTTCTAATCCTATGGTCTTTTTCATATACTGTAATCCTAATATATTGGATAGGCAAAAACCGTGAAAATGGAAATTTCAACTCTTTTTTTGATTTACGTGATGCGTGTCTAATCATTTTTTTATACTCTTTCCTTATAAGATTAATTGCATCGGTTCGTAATTCTGGCCTTATAACAATACTTGCGTCATTGATAACAACGGATAGCTTTCTTCTGTGAATTTTGGTATCTCGAACTTTGAACTTTCTGATAAATTTAAAGTTGGTATTTACGTTATATAGAAATTTAAAATTCGCTTTAAACACCTTAATAAATGAAAGCAATACCCCTAGAAATTTGGGGATTTTGAATCTTGGAAGAAAAAACAATAATTTATCTTCTAGAGCTTCAGCGTACTCCAGCAAATCATGACTATTTTTTTCTCTGAGGTTTTTTAAAACATCCCCATTATATGCGGCCCAACCTGGAATTCCGTTTTTGGTTCTCAAAGTGAAGAAATATCTATCAAAACCTCTGGCAAAGTACTCAGTCAAAATTGCACTTCTGAACATAAAATAATTCACTTCAGAATATCTCTGAAGTGTAGAATCCACAAATACATTTAGCTGTTTTCTATTGCCGATGACTATGTTCTCCATGCAATCAATAATTTTCCAACCTGGTGCATTTGCCTGAGAATTTAATTCTTGTATCGAAAAACTCATTGGATAAACAATCCCGTTCGAACCGGTAAAATCCCTTTCTACTATTAAAAACTGTTTATATGCCAAAGCAAAAGCATTACATATATCCAACATTTCGTCAAAGGAGTTTATCACCTCACTTATACGAGCTTGATATGGTTTCCCTTTTTTTCCTTTGTATACAATATCGCGTTCCATGAAATAACCCCCGCCATGTCCGATACCATTACGTATGGTATTATTGAAAACCGAAGTACAGCTTTTAAACTGAGTTAGTTTGATTTCTTCCCAACAGTTGTAGAGATCTAATCCTTCAGCGGGCCTGTTCCTCGTTAAGCGGTTACAATGCGCTATAACTTTCAGAAACTTATGATACACAGACTCTGAAAGATTCAGATAATTGAAATGTATTTCATTTTGG
>JBFOMC010000023.1:0-2096 GCA_040830565.1 Flavobacteriaceae bacterium | reverse complement strand
TTGGTTTACAAACTTTACGGAAGTGATTGGAAAGTTGTACATGCCCACTGGTCCTTCAAGGAACCATCCGATTAATTCTGGTTTTATATTTCAACAGTGGGCTAACAAGTCGCTGGAGGTGACGCCACTCGCTGACGCTCGTGTCGCACCTCAGCTTTAACGTTGGACAGACCAGTGAAGAAAGTTTCAATAATCCTAATTCTCCTGATAGGAATCATCCAAGGTTGCAGCGAATCAACAGTAATTAGTGATCGGGAGATAAAAATTATTGCTTTAAGCTCCGAGGCAAGAGACGCCTTTGAAGAGAAGAATTTCGAAGTTGCTGAAGATAAGTACTTAGAACTTCTCACTCTTCTACGGGAAACCGATGAAAGTGAAAATGTTGTTTTAGTGGATGAGGGAATCGAAGCAAAATGCATGATTTTCTTGTACGAAATTTATTTTTCTAGGGATCAGCTACAAGATGCAGAAATTATGAAAAATAAAGTTCTAGAATTGGGTGCTTTAGATCGCTGGTTCGATGTTAATAGAAATGACTTCAATTCATTCGATAGTTATTTTGAAGCGCTTCGAAATGAATTATCAACTAAGAGATTATTGGTCCAACAAGTCGCTGGAGGTGACGCCACTCGCTGACGCCCTGCTTCGCTGCGCTTCGCAGGGCACAGCTCGTGTCGCACCTCAGCTTTAACGTTGGAATGAAATATCTACTAATAATTTTCTTCTCAACAGCGTGCATGCTTTCTGCTCAGACTGCGAATTTGGTATCGTATGTTCTGGAGGATCAGCATGGAACAATTGACGGTATCAGTAGATCATCTACATATATTTCACTATTTTGGGAAATAACCCGAGATAGTAAAGAGCTTCAGTTTATTCCTGGAAAGTTAACTATACTAAGTGACAATGTTTTATATCCTGAGGGATCATGGTCTAAGAGAGCACCACGCAAGTTCATAAACATCTCAGGATACGTGGGTATAGTTAATTTCATATCGGAAAATAACATAGTAAAGGGAGAGCACGAAGGACATTGGGTTCATTCACCTAGGTATTATTATGAAATAGACGACAGTCTTGGTTTTAAAAACCATGAAGAACCACTACTATTTAGGTTAAACCTTCCTCTTGAAAACTGGAAGGAACAAGCTATGAAAATTGGACCTGAATACAATGCGCTATCGTTCAGGTTTGAAGTTCCTTTTTATTCAATTAATGAAGAGAAAACTGACTACGAAGAACAAGGATTAGTCGTTTTGGAAGTTGAAAAAATTGAGTGGAACAAAGATGGTGAAATTAGTGTTGAGAGGCTTCCTTATGTCCTCCCTGATGACTTCATAGAATTTGAAAATTGAGAATAAACTATTTGTGAAGTTCCAACAAGTCGCTGGAGGTGACGCCACTCGCTGACGCTCGGGCGCACCTCAGCTTTACGTTAGGCAGTAATAATGATTCCCAAAGTCACTGGTCCAGAAATTGGAGATTTGAAGACCTGTGAAGATATTCTTAGATCTTTACCAGAATGGTTTGGTATAGAAGAAGCGATAGTAGCATTATCAAAAGAGAGTACAGAGTTACCTACTTTTTATGCACGTGCGGATGAGCAGCCAATCGGAATTCTAACCATTAAGAAACATTTTCCAGAATCTGCAGAAATACATCTCATAGCGGTTCGAAAAATTTGGCATAGAAAAGGAATTGGAAAGCTGCTTTTAAAAGCAGCTGAAAATTGGTTGTCAGAATCGAAGGTAAAGATCTTACAAGTCAAAACTTTAGGTGAGAGTAGAGAAAGCAAAGAATACGAAAGAACTAGATTTTTCTATGAGAAAATGGGATTTACCAAAATTGAAGAATTGTATGATTTTTGGCCGCAAGGTAATCCATGTTTGATAATGGTCAAAAATCTAGATAAGGCCTAACAAGTCGCTGGAGGTGACGCCACTCGCTGACGCTCGGGCGCACCTCAGCTTTAACGTTGGATGATCTAGGGATGAAATATAAAATTACATGGGAAGAGGGCGGTGCCCTTACGGAATTTGAAGGCACCATGACTATTGAGGAAATTGTTTACTTCAGCCGCCTTGTTCAAGGGGACG
>JBFOMC010000022.1:0-7629 GCA_040830565.1 Flavobacteriaceae bacterium | reverse complement strand
CCGAAGGATTACAGGAACATGCGAGGGAGGTTGGAAATTATTTAAAGAAATTGTTGAATGAACTGCAGAAAACCCACCCTCTTATTGCAGATGTCAGAGGTAATGGCCTCTTTCTGGGGATAGAACTTGTAGATGGTTCCCAGAAACCAAATACTAAGCTAGCCGCGCACATTAAGAATAGCCTGAGGGAGAAACACATTTTGGTAAGCACAGACGGACCTTACGACAATGTGATAAAAATAAAACCCCCATTGTCGTTTAATAAGGAAGATGCCCAAACCCTGGTTAGCGCCTTGACCTCTATATTTAGAAATTTGGGATAGTTTGGTAAATTCTCTACATTTATCAACGCAAACGTTAAACTAAATGACCAGTTCCCTCAAAACTCATATAGGCCTTGCCGTCCTTAGAATAGCCTCATCTGCCCTACTGCTTACGCACGGTATTCCCAAGTTTCAAAAATTGCTTAGTGGAAATTTTGAATTTGCCGATCCCATTGGAATTGGTGCCACCCCTTCATTATTTCTTATGGTACTTGCAGAATTTCTATGCCCCATTCTTATAATCATTGGTTTTAAAACAAGATGGGCCGCTGTACCTCCGGTAATTGGAATGGCTGTTGCTGCCCTTATCCATCATAGTGAGGATCCTTTTGGAGCACAGGAAAAGCCCTTGCTTTTTATGGTGATTTTTGTGGTGATCATACTCCTGGGGCCTGGAAAATTTAGCATTGACAAAAAATAACAGGCGGACAAAACCAGCCCTATTGGTCTACATTATTTTCACCAATAACTCTTTCAACAACTCGGATTGGGACATATTGTGCGCTCCTACTCCTTTGCCCTTAAGATCCAATTCTCGTAAATAGGATATTATCCTACTGGCATTTTTCATAGAATAGTTTTTTGCAGCAACTTGAAATTCTGAAACAAAATAAGGGTTAATCCGGAGTACCCCGGCTACATTTTTGGGCGAATGATCAGAAAGCCCGTGATATTGCAACAACTGAGAAAAAAATGTATGTAATAGTGACACGGTAACCACAAAGGGGTTATCCTTTGGATTCTGTGCAAAGTAATTTATAATACGAGTGGCTTTAACCGTATTTTTTTCTCCAATGGCCTTCTTAAGTTCAAAGTTGTTGTAATCCTTGCTTATTCCAATATTCTCTTCAATGGCCTGAGGACTGATCTCACTGTTTTTGGGCAGCACTAGTTGCAATTTTTCCAGCTCATTATTTATTCTGTTCAGGTCGGTGCCCAGATATTCCACTAACATTACCGCGGCCTTATGAGAAATACGATATCCCCTTCCCTGGAGCACTCTTCGGATCCATTCGGATACCTGATTTTCGTAGAGTTTTTTACTTTCAAAAACCAGCCCGCCGGACTCCTGAATTGTTTTGAACAGCTTTTTTCGCTTATCTAACTTTTTGTACTTATAGCAGATAATTAGTGCAGTACTGGGTTGAGGGTTCTGAGCATAAGGCATCAATTGTTCAATAGTTCTGGACAACTCCTGGGCCTCCTTAACCAGTACAACCTGCTTCTCGGCCATCATGGGATAGCGCTTTGCATTCCCTATGATATCGAGCACAGACGTTTCCTTGCCATAAAGAACCATCTGGTTAAAGCCCTTTTGGTCTTCAGAAAGAATAGTGCCTTCAAGGAAGTTGGCGATCTGATCTATATAATAAGGTTCCTCGCCCATAAGGAAATAAATGGGTCTTACTTTACCAGATTTTACCTCTTCGACTATCTTTTTTACTTCTTCCATCCAAAAAATTTCATCAAATTTGCTTCATGCAAGCCCTTAACTTTCCTAGCTTCAACTTTCGTTTCAAAAATAGCGAAAATAAGGTCCGCATTTTTGATATCATTCGTAAAAAATTTGTGGTTCTTCAACCGGAAGAATGGGTAAGGCAGCATACCGTTCACTATTTGATCTACGACAAGAATTACTCCCAAAATCTCCTAAATGTGGAAAGGCTCCTAACGGTCAACGGAATCCGGAAACGCTATGATATTGTGGTCTACAATTCCGATGGCAGCATAGAAATTCTTGTGGAATGCAAGTCTCCGGAAATACAGATTACCCAGGAAGCGTTTGACCAAATTGCCAGATACAACATGGCCCTAAAAGCTAACTATCTAATGGTCACTAACGGCATAACCCATTTTTACTGTCAAATGGATTACATCAAAGAAAAATATACCTTTTTGCAGGCTATTCCTGATTTTAGCCGTTAATTTGCAAGCGTTTTGAAGATTTCAATTGTCATACTAAACTGGAACGGCATAGCCCTTTTGGAGCGGTACCTGCCTTCCGTATTAGCTTATTCCGAAGGGGCAGAGATCGTGCTTGCAGATAATGCTTCAGAGGATGGTTCTGTCGCCTATGTCCGGGAACACTTTCCCTCGATCAGAATCGTTGAGAACACTACCAATGGTGGGTTTGCCAAAGGATACAACGATGCACTTAAGCAGATTGAAGCGGATGTCTATTGCCTGTTAAACTCAGATGTAGAAGTTGGACCCAATTGGTTGGAACCTGTTATGGAGGCTTTTGACACCTTAGAAGATGCCGCAATTATACAACCCAAGATCCTGGACCTTCTTAAAAAGGACCATTTTGAATATGCGGGCGCTGCTGGCGGATTTTTGGACCAGTACGGATATCCATTTTGCAGAGGACGAATTTTTCAAGCCTTGGAAAAGGACGAAGGTCAGTACAATGATACCACCGAAATTTTTTGGGCTACTGGAGCCTGTATGTTCATAAAAGCTTCCATTTTCAATGACCTGGGGGGATTTGATGAAGATTACTTTGCCCACCAGGAAGAAGTAGACCTCTGCTGGAGGGCTCAAAACCGGGGGTATAGGATATATTATGTGGGAAAATCCGAGGTGTATCATCTTGGCGGTTCTACACTTAGTAATATGAATCCAAGAAAGACTTATCTGAATTTTCGGAATTCTCTTTTCTCGATAACTAAAAACCTTCCGCGAAAAAAAGCTCTGCCAATTATTCTGGCGAGATTGGTTTTAGATGGGATCGCAGGGCTTCGATTTATACTGCAATTTAAAGTTAACCATTGCCTGGCTATCCTAAGGGCGCACCTCAGTTTCTATAGGAATTTCAGGAAAATGTATCGCAAACGGGAAAAAGCTAATTTTATATTAAAGTATTACGCCACAAAATCCATAGTGTGGTCACATTTCGTACATCATGTAAGTAAATTTAACATTTTAGTAAAAGATTAACTAATTTTGGAAAATCACAGGGCAGCAATTTCTATAATTTTGCTGCTGTGTTAAGACCAAAAACTAATAACGAATATTAAATACTAGAAACTTTATTATGAAAAAAATCATCTTAGGCTGTTTAGGTGTAGCACTCTTGTTATCATCATGTGTGTCGCAAAAGAAGTATGCCGAATTGGAGGCAAAGCAGAAGGAAACGCAGGATCTATTGAATTCTGCCACAGTTAAGCTAAACACTTGCCTGGAGGAAAAGGCAACCGCATCATCAAGATTACAGACTTTGGAAGATCAGAATGCCTTTTTGAAGGCCAACAACCAGGAACTGATCAACAATATGGGTAACTTAACAACACTTACAACTAAAGGTGCAGAGAACCTTGAAAAGTCGTTAGAGAGCCTGCAAGAAAAAGATCTAACCATAAGAAAGTTGCAAGATGCCATTACGAGAAGAGATTCTGTTAACCTCTCCTTGGTACAAAGCCTTAAGGGTGTACTTGGAAACCTTGACGATGAAGATATAGAAATCAGTGTAGAAAAAGGAGTTGTTTTTGTTTCTATATCTGATAAACTATTGTTTAGCAGTGGAAGCTATAATGTAACACGTGCCGCGAAAGATGTACTTGCTAAGGTGGCACAGGTTGTGAACAACAAGCCTGATTTTGAATTTATGGTGGAAGGACATACTGATGATGTTCCATATAGAAAAGGGGTATTATTAGATAATTGGGATTTAAGTGCCAAAAGAGCTACCTCTATAGTTCGCATACTACAGAACGATTATGGTGTAGATCCAAAAAGAATGACTGCTGCGGGAAGAGCTGAATACATTCCGGTATCTCAAAGTGACAAATCTAAGAACAGAAGAACTCGTATCGTGGTACTTCCAAAAATAGACCAGTTCTACAGCATGATAGAAGAAGGAATGAAAGATCCTGCTATCAACAACTAGGACTTTAGTATTAAAGTTATATTTTTACAACCACGACCAAACCTTTTAATGAAGTTTTGGTCGTGGTTTTTTTTATGCTTCACTGATAGCTTTGAGGTAACATCAAGACGAAGAAATTGGTCCGTTTCCCAAAACCATACCAGGAAATACTATTTAAAAAAGGAAATCGTTGTCTAACTATGAGGTTAGTTTTACCATTAGTATGTTTGCTGATTTTGTTGGGTTCATGTGCTTCACTGAACCTAGGTGCCAAGGCTGGTAAAAAATCGAAAAAAGATTCCTATGAACTCGCCAAGGCCAAACCCTACGACAGAATTATTGGGAAAGAAGCCATTACTCAGGAAGGCCTTTTTAAAGTACACCAACTAAAGGATAAATACTATTTTGAAATAGCTGACAGTATCCTGAACAGGGAAATCCTTGTGGTCACCCGTTTTATAAAAACTCCGGCGGGTGCAGGTAACTATGGCGGAGAAGAAATTGGGGATAAGACCATTATCTGGGAAAAGGGTCCTTTAAATAAGATCTTCCTTCGCATCGCAACCTTTGTAAGTTCCGCCGATGAAAATGATGCAATTGCCAAAGCAGTTAACAACTCGAGCGTAACCCCTATCCTGGAAGCTTTTGATATAAAAGCCAGAAACGAAGAAGCAGGTTCATCGGTCATTGATGTAACAGATTTTATCAATAGCGAGAACCCCCTATTGGCACTCAGTGCTAACCAGAAAGATGCGTATAAGCTCTCATCGCTTGAAAAAGACAAATCCTATATCAAGGTGATCAATTCGTTCCCCATTAATACCGAAGTACGCACGGTAAAAACCTATAAGGCGAAGGCCTCAGCGGCCAAGGGCCGAAGAAGTTTGCCTGCCGCAGCACTATCAGGAGTTGTGACTCTTGAACTAAATAATTCCTTCATTCTGCTCCCTAAAGTGCCAATGAAGAAAAGGCTGTATGATCCACGAGTAGGGTATTTCGCCAGTTCCTATCTGGAATATGGAGATGATCAGCAGAAGGTAGCCAAAAATATATACATTCATCGGTGGCGCCTTGAGCCTAAGCCCGAAGATCGGGAAAAATGGAAGCAAGGGGAACTTGTTGAACCTGAAAAACCCATTGTATTCTATTTAGATCCTGCTACGCCCAAAAAGTGGCGGCCCTACCTGATTCAAGGAATCAATGACTGGCAGGTGGCATTTGAGCAAGCAGGCTTTAAAAATGCTATTGTTGGTAAGGAATGGCCAGAAAACAATAACAAGATGAGCCTGGAGGACGCGCGATTTTCCGTATTAAGGTATTTCGCATCTCCTGCCAAGAATGCCTATGGCCCCAATATTACTGACCCTAGAAGTGGAGAAATTTTAGAAAGTCATATTGGGTGGTATCATAATCTTATGACCCTTTTACACAATTGGTACATGATTCAGGCGGGAGCTGTTGATAAAAGAGCTCAAAAAATGAACTTCGACACCGAACTCATGGGAGAATTGGTACGCTTTGTTTGTGCCCACGAGGTAGGCCATACCCTTGGATTGCGACACAATATGGCAGCCAGCCATGCCACCCCGGTAGACAAACTAAGAGACGCTCAATGGCTCCGTAAAAATGGGCATACCAGTTCTATTATGGATTATGCCAGATTTAATTATGTGGCTCAGCCAGAGGACAGTATCCCCCCGCAGGACTTGATGCCAAGAATAGGCGATTATGACAAATGGGCCATTCAATGGGGTTATGCACAACTACCAGACGGCCTGAACTCTGAGGAGGAAAAGGAGCTCTTAAATAAACTGGTAATAGATAGTATTGCCAGTAACCAACGTTTATGGTTCGGAGGAGAAGGTAGAGATTTTGATCCGCGGTCTCAAAGAGAAGATCTGGGAGACAATGCGGTACTGGCCAGTAATTACGGTATTATGAACCTCCAGCGTATAGTCCCCTACCTAACACAATGGACAAAAGAAAGAGGGAGCGATGACTATTCCAATCTGGATCAGGTGTATAAAGATCTGGTGAAACAGTACGACAATTATCTATTTCATGTAGTCAAGAATATAGGAGGAATATATGTAACACCAAAGACGATGGGAGAAGTTGGAGAGGTATACCTTCCTGTACCCAAAAGTGTTCAGAAAGAAGCTCTGGTCTTTTTGGATAACCATATCTTCAACGAACCGGATTGGTTGCTCACCAACGACATTCTGAATCAAATTCAATCGCCCCAGTCCAAGGAAGCAGTCACCAAAACCATGGAAAGTGTTATGATGAATTTGCTAGGTGGAAGTAGAATGAGCAGGATGACATTTATTGCAGAGCGATATAAGGAGGTAGATACCTATAAGCCGGACGAATACCTGGATGACCTGCACTACCTTGTTTGGGGAGAACTCAACGTATTCTATCAGGCCAATACATATCGAAGAAAACTACAAAAAGCTTATGTAGACAATCTAATAGCCCTGTACAAACCCGGCGAAGCTAAAGGCGCAGTTGGGGGTATTCTGGCCAAGCTCTCGGAAGACTACACTTCTAATACCGATGTGCGTTCACTCGCTTTAGACCATCTTGTACAACTTCAACGCAAGATAAAAGGCACCATTCCGGTAATCACGCATAGGATGACTAAAGCACATCTCAGGTATCTTGAAAAAGAGATTGAAGGAGTCATAGGAGAAACCAAGGAAACCGATCAATTTATCAGACCGCTCAATCCGGACTTATCCATCAAGAACAATGGAAATTAGGGCTATTTCCAGGACAAGAGTTTAAAAAATATCTAAACTCCCTTTTCCCTCCCTCACGATCAGAGGCTCTTCAACAGAGAGGTCTATGACCGTTGATGCTGTATTTCCTCCATAACCTCCATCAATTACCACATCTACCAGATTATCCCATTTTTCATAGATCAGTTCGGGATCAGTGGTATACTCTAAAACATCATCCTCATCTCGTATAGAGGTTGATACAATAGGATTGCCTAACTCCCTCACCAGGGCTTGGGCGATATTGTTATCAGGAACACGGATCCCCACCGTTTTTTTCTTTTTAAAATCTTTGGGAAGGTTATTATTTCCAGGCAGAATAAAGGTGTACGGGCCTGGTAATGCACGTTTGAGAATTTTAAAGGTAGACGTATCTATTTGTCTTACATAATCGGATAGATTACTAAGATCTGCACAAAGAAAAGACCAGTTGGCCTTGCTTAATTTAACCCCTTTTATGCGGGCTATTTTTTCCAAAGCTCTGGATTTGGTGATATCACACCCAAGGCCGTATACGGTATCTGTGGGATATATGACAAGGCCACCTTTACGCAGTACTTCCACTACCCTTTTAATCTCTTCCGAGTTAGGATTGTCCTCATATATTTTTATAAATTCTGCCACTTAGATCAAATAAGTATACAAAGTTACGTCT
>JBFOMC010000021.1:0-14614 GCA_040830565.1 Flavobacteriaceae bacterium | reverse complement strand
GCTATAGGGGTAAGTAATTTTATGCAGCATCATCTAGAAGACCTACTAACCACTGCGACGGTGGTTCCTATGGTAAATCAAATGGAATTTCACCCTTATCTCATTCAGGAAGATTTACTAGCCTATTGTAATGCAAAAAAAATACAGTATGAAGCCTGGTCCCCATTGATGCAGGGAAATGTTTTTGAACTGGAGCCGCTCAAGCTCCTTGCAGAAAAGTACAAGAAGACCATTGCTCAAATTGTGCTGCGATGGGACTTACAAAAAGGTGTAATCACCATACCGAAATCCTCAAAAAAAGACCGCATTAGGGATAATGCTGCCTTATTCGATTTTGAAATTTCAGAGGAAGATATGAGCATCTTGGATGGGCTCGATAAAGGTCAGCGTTTTGGCCCGGATCCTGATAATTTCGACTTCTAAGAAGCGCCTAAAAACAGGGCGCGTAATTCTGTGGCCTCTTCAGGTTTCATCTTCCCGGCGAGAACCAAACTTAGTTGTTTCCTTCGCAATGCGCCATCAAAGCGCTCTTTTTCTACTTCCGTTTCTGGCTCCAGGGGTGGTACGGCAGTAGGTTTTCCCGTTTCGTCTACCGCGACGAAAGTATAAATGGCTTCGTTGGCCTTTGCTCTTTCACCACTAATCCTATCTTCCATCCAAACGTCTATATATACCTCCATGGAAGTTCTGAAGGTTCTGGATATCGCTGCTTCTACTGTTACAACACTACCTAATGGTACAGATCTGTTAAACGCTACGTGATTTACGGAGGCCGTGACGGTAATTCGGCGGCTATGACGCCTTGCGGCAATACTTGCAGCTCTGTCCATCCTAGCGAGCAATTCTCCCCCAAATAAGTTGTTCAAAGGATTGGTCTCACTGGGAAGTACCATATCGGTCATTATGGTTCTTGAATCACTGGGAGTTTTGGCCTGCATATCTAATTTTTGTGCAAAGATACACCCTTATGCAAGTAGTAAAAAGGGAATGAAATTTATTTTGTGGAGAGCAGCCAGGCATCCGCAGATACTGTGAGCTTTATTTTCCTAAGCTCAGCCAGTGCTTTTTTTGGATCGTTGAAGCTTCCGTAGGAGACCTGGTGCAGGCCATAACGATTAACCCCAATGTAGGCCGCATTTTTATACCCCCTTCTTTTTAGTTGGCGTACCTTTTTATCGGCATTTTTTTGAAGGCGAAAGGCCCCGGCAATTATATGATGTTGCCTGCTCGAAACTTTCTTGGTTACCTCCAACTTTAATTCGGGCAATACCATGGGCTCAGAGTTAAAGAAAGTAGCCTCCTGAATATTCTTAGAAACCAATATCTGGGCATCCTCCCTGGCTAATTGCTGTTTGGTAGAGGTTTCATCATAGAAACGAAAAGCAGTCAGTCCTGTGGATAGCGCCAATAATATAATGGCAGCATATTTCATGTAAGGCCTAAAATTGGTCTTTTTCCTCTCTTCTGGTGTGATGATAAAGGGGATCTTTTCCTCCAACTCCGTAACAGTTTCCTTCAATACTTCCCTCGTTACCGGAAGAGACACAAAAGAAGAAAAACCAAAGGATGAGGTTAGGTAATTCACCTTATTAGAAGGCTGAAACTGTATTTTACCTTCTCTATTGAGCCACAATTCGCCAATATTTGCAAAGGTCAATCGCTTTCCGGCCTGTAGTTGCTTTTTCCATTCTATCCCGGTTCGCAGTGTTTCCTGCAACATCTCTTCATAAGTAATGCCTTCGGCATTGGCCATATAAGAAACTAACAATCCGTCATTGGAAGTTAGTTGTTCATTAAAGGAAATGATCTTTGTTGGAGGATAGAACGTATTTGAAGGCTGGTGAATTACAGCAGATTTCATTTGAGTGAGAAAAGCACCAAAATCAGGTATAACCACACAGTTATACCTGTATAGAAGTTCTTCTATATAGTGTTCAGGTCTCATGTACACAAAGATGGAAAAAAATTATAGCCGTTCAAACTGCCGCTCCTAACTTTTTATTAACATAATATTTTATGTAATTTGTGGATAACTAGAATTTTTTTGTAAATGACTAAAAATGAGCTGCTTGCGGTATTGCGCCTACAAAGAATTCCCAATATCGGGGAAATAACGGCTAAAAAGCTCATTGCGCAATGTGGTAGTCCAACCGCTATTTTTTCGGATAAAGTGAAGGCGCTTAAAAGAATAGAAGGTGTAGGAGAAGTTGCACTAAAAGGTCTTTTTGACCGTAAGTACCTCGAGGCGGCCGAGACAGAGTACGAGTATATTTCCAAAAATAATATTGCTTATTCCTACTTTCAGGAGGAGAGTTACCCAAGGTATTTAAAGCATTGTATCGATGGCCCTTTGATATTGTTCCAAAGAGGGAATATCAACTTGGCCGATAAAAAGATAATTAGCGTGGTTGGGACCAGGAATATTACAACTTATGGGATAGATTTCTGCGAACAATTCATAGAAGATATTGCCCCTCTAGACCCTATTATTATAAGCGGATTTGCTTATGGAGTAGATATTTGTATTCAAAGAGCGGCTGTCCGGCACGGACTTCAGACCATTGGCTGTCTGGCGCACGGACTAAATCAGATCTACCCAAAAAGTCATGCAATTTTTGTTGAAGAAATTGAAAAGCATGGCGGTTTCTTTACGGAGTTTTGGAGTAGTAGCAATCCGGAACGTGAGAATTTTTTAAAAAGGAATAGAATTATTGCCGGACTTAGTGAGGCCACGGTTGTTGTAGAATCGGCAGAAAAGGGGGGAAGCCTTGTTACAGCGGATATTGCCAATAGCTACAATAGGGATGTGTTTGCAGTCCCCGGAAGAGTTAAAGATAAATATAGCCTGGGGTGCAATAATTTAATCAGACAACAAAGAGCTCATATGTTAAGTTCTGCTGCGGAACTCATTTATTTAATGGGTTGGGAAGTGGAGGAAGAGGAGTCTAAAGCTGTTCAGAAACAGCTGTTTGTTGAAATGGATGATATAGAAAAAAGTATCTACGGATACTTGCAGAAGAAGGGGAAACAACAACTGGATAGTATTGCATTGGAATGCAGTTTGCCGGTTTTTAAGACCTCCTCAACCTTGTTAAATATGGAAATGAAAGGGGTTATAAGGCCCATGCCGGGAAAAGTGTTTGAGGCCATTGGACCTTTTACAGACTAATTGGTTTGCTCCTAAGGAGAATGTCCCCGTTTTATAAGTAGTTCTGGTAGTTCATCGATAAAGTCCCGTTTGAAAACAGAGGTTTTGGGGAATTGGGATTCCTTTTAAAATATCCAAAACCGACTGAATAGTCTGGAATTCTTCTCGTCCTTTTTTTGTGAATTTGATCGAGGAGATTTTCAATTCTATCCTCTTGAAGATTTTTCAGGAATACTTAAAAAGCCGGTGTCGAAACTTCAACACCATGCCTCTGGAAGGGCAACAGCCATCCAAAGTTTTCTCCACCTATATTTGGGATAAGGGAAGTCAATTGAAATCAACGAGCTGTAATAATCTTTACTGACCGGACTAAGGAAGCATTGGGATATTAATAGCAGGGTTACAGACTTGCTAATACCCTACTTTTTCCCTTACTCTTGCCATCACCTCATCTGCTACTTTTTTGGCCTTAGCAGCGCCCATGGCCAGTGCATCATCCACCTCATTTAAGTGGGCCATGTAATAGTCGAACTTTTCTCTGGCAGGACCAAACTTATCCAGCAATAATTCATATAAGGCCTGTTTTGCATGGCCATAACCGTAATTGCCTCTAAGATAGTTTTCACGCATAGTATCAATCTCCTCTTTTGAAGCAAGAATCTTATAGAGCGCAAATACGTTATCTTTATCCGGATCTTTGGGATCTTCCATGGGAGTACTATCCGTAACAATACCCATTATTTGCTTTCGCAAGGGTTTATCGGCCTGAAAAAGGTTGATAAGATTGCCCTTGCTTTTACTCATTTTTTCCCCATCTGTCCCGGGGATGTACATTGTTTCTTGCTGTACCTGGGCCTCTGGTAAAACAAAGGTTTCTCCCATTTGAGCATGAAAACGCGAAGCTACATCTCTGGTCATTTCTAGATGCTGTAATTGATCCTTTCCTACCGGAACTATATTGGCATCGTACAACAAAATGTCTGCGGCCATCAGCATGGGATAGCCGAAGAGCCCCGCATTTACGTCTTCCAGGCGGTCGGCCTTGTCTTTGAATGAATGTGCAAGAGTTAGTCTTTGATAGGGAAAAAAACAACTGAGATACCAGGCCAGCTCGGTCACCTGCGGTACATCGCTTTGTCTGTAAAAAACGGTTTGCTCAGGATTCAGGCCAAAAGCCAACCATGCTGCAGCGGTAGCATAGGTATTATTTCTTAGTTCATCACCATCTTTGATTTGGGTAAGCGAATGCATATCCGCAATAAAAAGGAAGGATTCATTCTTAGGATCCTTGGCCATCTCAATTGCCGGGATGATTGCACCCAATATATTCCCTAAATGAGGAGTTCCTGTACTTTGTATGCCGGTGAGGATTCTTGCCATTAGATTTTATCGGCAAATTTAAGAATCAAAAACAAAAAAAACCCGCTTACTAGCGGGATTAATTCATTCTTTGGGCAACTTATTTTTTAAATAAACCGGCAACAAAAAGTACTACTACCGCTCCAATGACACCTGTAATAAGGTCACCAACCACCCCAGAACCTATTGATATGTCCAAAACGCCGAATAGCCAGTTGCCAACGACCCCTCCAACAATACCCAAAATAATATTGATTAATACTCCAAAGCCTCCGCCTTTCATTATTTTACCCGCAAGCCAACCTGCAACACCGCCTATTAGTAAGGCATACAATAATCCCATAATATTAATAGTTTAGTTAGTCTTTTAAATATACACAAAAATTTTACTTTTGAATTTATGATTACGCTCCTCAAGAAAGTCGGTCAGGCCCTTTATAGAGTTTGGTTTTATCTTCTTGTGGCCCTTCCCATCTTTATTTTCTTTCCTTTTTTATTGGCATTCACTTTATCCGAGAAGACTTATGCTCAATTTTTCTGGATGGCCAGGAATCTATGGGCTATCCCCATACTCTATGGGATGGGATGTCCTCCGAGAATTGCTTGGGAACAAAAGATGGTCAGGGGAAAAAGTTATATGCTTGTGGCTAACCATACCAGCATGTTAGATATTATGTTAATGCTCTACAGCAGTAAAAACCCCTTTGTGTTTGTAGGAAAGAAGGAGTTGGTAAAAATCCCGGTTTTTGGGTTTTTCTATAAAAGGGTATGCATTATGGTCGACCGAGAGGATAGCAGAAGTCGTACAGGGGTATATATGAGGGCACAACGAAGATTAGGGCAGGGACTCAGTATTTGCATTTTTCCGGAGGGGGGTGTCCCTGAAGAACACGTAATTCTTGACGAGTTTAAAGATGGAGCTTTTAAAATGGCAATAGCACATAAAATCCCGGTTGCACCATTTACCTTTTATGACAACAAAAAAAGATTTTCCTTTACTTTTTTTAGTGGAGGGCCTGGAATTACCAGGGTTAAAGCGCATAGATTTTTCGAAACCGTTCTGCTCGAAGAAGATCAGAAAACGGCATTAAGGGAACGGGTTAGAAAGGTCATCCTGGCAGAATTAACGGGGGATACAAAGATGTAAAAGTTAAAAACGCCCCGATCTGGCAATCAGGGCGCCTTTTAAGAGGTTACAGCATTTTGCGGTAACCAACCTAACCAACACCTTTATTCTCCTTTTACAGGAGGGTTAAAACTTAAAACTAAGGCCACTATATACACCCACCGAAAAAGGTTGAAAACTACCAGCAGTATCCGAAAAAGTATTTAGCTGATATTTAAACATAGGTTCCAAATTCAGTTGCATTTTAGGTGAAAGGCTATAATTTATACCAATGCCCACATTGGTACTAAAATTTAGGCTATTAATATTATTGGCTTCGCCTATCTCGGTAGTGCCTCCATCGGCCTCGAGGCTTACGGTATTGTCCACCAAAAACAAAGAACTTACCCCTCCAATGATATTAACCCCCACCTTTTTATCTACCAAGGCGTAATTTAATTCTAATGGGACCTCGAGATAACCAAATTGCTGAACCATTCTACCGTCTCTTGAGGGACTCGGAGCAGCAATTTCATTGCTTTGAGCAAACGAATCGGTCAAAGCAGCTTCGCTATCAGCACTACTCTGCACCACAAGGTTCTTAGAAGCGCGGGCATAGTCAATATTGTCTATCCTATTGTTGGTAGATGCTGCCAGGGAAGAAGAAAATTGCACATCATTGGTATCATAGCCGTAATCTACCTTATGAATTCCGGAGCGAACACTTAACTTCTTGGTAAGCTCGTAAGAAACTGAAAGTCCATAACTTAAGTTAAGGTTTCCAGTTTTGGAGTTAGCTACAAAATTAGAATGAATAGGAGAGCCCTCACCAAGGGAACTGAAGTAGACAGGGGCCACACTTGGCCCAACAGACCATCTGTCCTTACTATTCTCCGCCACCTCTTCTTCCTCTTCCTGTGCGATTTCATCAAAAATTGATTTTTTATCACTAGCAGCTACGGCTTCTTGTACTTCAGTATTCTCTGGCGGAAGCTTTTCAATTATACCATTTGGTTTATTCTCCTCCGATTTGTCCACTTCCGTATTTGCTAGTTCCCGGGTATTAGAGGGAGTAGGCAGTGTTTCCTTTTCATCAACTAAAACGGATTCGCTTTTAACTGTGTCCTCGAAAACTTTGTTCGGGTTTTGATCTTGATCTCCTGCCGAAACTATAGTTTCCTGATCACTAACCGCCTGATTAAGCAGATTAGCATTTGCCTTCTCTTCTGTTGATGCGCCATGAGGTTCCTCTTTGTCATTACGAGCTATCGAACTACCTAAATTTGAAACATCTTCAGAGTTATCTAAAACATTCTCATCCTCTTTGGTGGTCTCCACCACCTCTATTTCTTGTTCTTGATCGGAGGTGTCAGTTTTTAGAACCTCCGAGCCCTCCTCACCTTCACCCGTATCTGCTTGCTCCACCTGTTGGGTATCGGTACCTACCACAGTCGGGGTGGTAGTACTTTCAAAAGGGTTTATAATATAAAATAAGATAGCCACAAGGGCAGCTACCCCGCCTAACCTCCACCAAATGGGGATAATACGGCGCTTTTTTCGTTTTTCATCAAGAGAAGCCTCAATGGATTCCCAGACTTTTTCGTCTGGGACTTCCTCGAAGTCCTTAAATTTCTCCTGGAAAAATTTATCAATATTGTTCTTGTTCATGACGTGTTAGATTACGCAATGTTTATGTTTTTTTTTTGATTTTCTCTCTAAGTATCACCCTCGCCCTTGCGAGATTTGATTTTGATGTTCCGGCCGACGTACCAAGCTCTTCACTTATTTCTTTGTGCGAATAGCCGTCGAGCACATACATATTAAATGTGAGGCGATATTTATTGGGGAGTTCCTGGATATAGCGCAGTAAAGTTTGCAGATCTACGTCCATATAGGCAGATTCTTCTTCATGATCTTCCGGCACATTCTCTGAAACCACATTGAGATACTCTTCTTTTCGATATTTCTGAAGCACTGTGTTTACGGTTATGCGCTTCATCCAACCTTCAAAAGACCCCTTAAATTTATATTGCCCAATTTTGTCATATATCGTCATAAAACTGTCGTGCAGATTATCCTCTGCCTCGGTTTTATTCCGCGAGTACTTCAGGCATATTCCGAACAAAATACGAGAGTACTCCCTATACAATTGCTCTTGTGCCTTTCTATCTCCTCTTTTACAATTATGTATGAGTTTTTCCAGACTCAAAATGTTGGTTAGATTACGTTGGTATAAAGATGCTAGGTTACGGGACCACCGGAACCTCTACTTCAAAAAACTCAGAATTCCCGTTTTCGTCCTCTCCAGTCCAAAACCGAAATACGTAGGTTTTAGAATAAAGACAAACAAATCTGAAAGTGGTCTCTACTTCCTGAGTAGCCTGGGTGCATTGTATATCCCTTTCCGCGCCAACAGCCACAACATTTCTCACCTCATGTTCAGCGGTGTTTGATTCTGTAATATCAAAACCTTCAAAGGTGGTGCAACCATTTGGCATTAAATAAGTTACATTAATATTGTACGTTTCATTAAGCGTAAATGAGTCTGGCAGATCTGCTGCCGTTATCTGGAGCGAAACAAAATGAAAATTTGGCCCACCATCATCCAAGCTGCATGAGGTACTCAAAATGCCACTAAAACAAAGGAACAATAACAACGCTTTCTTCATAGTCAACTCTTCTATTTGTTATAGTAAAGATGAATTACAGCGGTAAAGGTTGCTTTGAACTGAAAATTTTAAGGAAGTTGTGAATTTTTTAAGGAGAGCATCATTTCGCCAGAGAGCTGATGGCTTCCTTGATCTTCCCTTCTAACTCTTCAAGCAATTCAGGGTTATCTAGTAATAATTCTTTAACCGCATCTCTTCCCTGCCCCAATTTTGTATCTCCATAGCTAAACCAGGATCCACTTTTCTTAACAATTTCGTATTCTACACCGAGATCCAAAATTTCACCTACTTTAGAGATTCCCTCGCCGTACATGATATCGAACTCTGCCGTTTTAAAAGGAGGAGCCACCTTATTTTTAACCACCTTTACTCGAGTTTTGTTACCCTGTACTCCTCCATCAGAGTTTTTTATCTGCGTGGATCTTCGGATATCTAACCTTACAGAGGCATAAAATTTCAAGGCATTTCCCCCGGTCGTAGTTTCAGGATTCCCGAACATAACACCGATCTTTTCGCGCAATTGATTAATGAATATCACCGTGCAATTAGTCTTACTGATGGAGCCCGTAAGTTTTCTAAGGGCTTGAGACATTAAGCGAGCATGAAGTCCCATTTTTGAGTCTCCCATTTCTCCCTCAATCTCGCTTTTAGGCGTTAAGGCAGCTACCGAATCTATAATGACTATATCAATCGCGCCTGATCTGATGAGGTTATCGGCAATCTCCAGAGCTTGTTCTCCATGATCTGGCTGAGAGATGATCAAATTGTCAATATCTACTCCCAATTTCTGGGCATAAAAACGATCAAAAGCATGCTCAGCATCTATAAATGCAGCAATTCCCCCATTCTTTTGAGCTTCGGCAATAGCATGTAAGGTAAGTGTGGTTTTTCCTGAGGATTCAGGACCGTAAATTTCAATGACCCTTCCCCTTGGGTACCCTCCTACACCCAGAGCGATATCCAAGCCTAAGGAACCGGATGTGATACCCTCAACATCTTCAACAACAGTATCTCCCATTTTCATTACTGCTCCCTTACCATAGGTTTTATCCAGTTTATCTAAAGTAAGTTTTAAGGCTTTTAATTTCGCGTCTTTCTCGTTGCTCATTTCTCAAATTCTATAGTGTTAGGGAGGCTAAATTACCATTTCTTTTTAGGTATTACAATGGCAAAAGCAACCTTTTTAAATTTCCTGCATCCTACTGATGTGTGTTCGTACTTAAACACTTAAAAACACCATTGTCCTGAGGGACTTTGGACTACGGTGACCACTATCTTATTGAAGATTCTATGAAAAAGAAATGAGTACAGATGTGGTCTGTTAAGAGCCCTGATATGTGTGTCAGGGCTTTTTCATTTCTAATACTGAAAGCTACTTCTCAATCTGCCAGACTAATTCTTCCTAAGCACTACCAATTACTTTCTTCAACTCGACTATTGGGCTTAACAACCCTTGGGCAAATCTAGGTGTCCTGACTGCAAAAAAGCTTCAGTTTCGATATAAAAAAAGGAATTATTTCTATTTTTGTGCCTTACTTAAAACTTTCACCTTAATCATTGGTATAGCATGCAACTGTACAATACATTAAGTGCAAAGGAAAGAGCAGCGCTAATTGAGCAAGCCGGAAAAGATCGGCTTACGCTCTCTTTCTACAAATACGCACATATTGGCAATACGGCCATATTCAGAAATCACTTATTTCTACATTGGAATGATCTCGAGGTCCTTGGACGCATTTATGTAGCTCATGAAGGGATTAATGGGCAGTTGTCCGTGCCTGCGGAGAATTTTGAGGCCTTTAAGACCCATCTCGACAGTATCAGTTTTCTCAAAGATGTTCGATTAAACATCGCCATAGAGCAGGACAATATGTCCTTTCTGAAACTAAAAGTAAAAGTGAGGAATAAAATTGTTGCTGACGGACTCCACGATGACACATTCGATGTTACCAACAAAGGGATTCATGTTGATGCCCGGACTTTTAATGCCTTAATAGAAGACCCGGATGCCATTTTGGTAGATATGCGAAATCATTACGAAAGTGAAATAGGACATTTTAAGAATGCGATTACTCCGGATGTGGATACTTTTCGCGATTCTTTAGATATCATAGAAAATGACCTTAAGAAGCATAAGGAGGATAAAAAATTAGTGATGTATTGTACCGGGGGAATACGCTGCGAAAAGGCCAGCGCCTATTACAAACACAAGGGATTCAAACAGGTATACCAGCTAGAAGGAGGAATTATAGAATATGCCCGGCAAGTAAAAAAAGACAAGCTTGAGAATAAGTTTCTCGGCAAAAACTTTGTTTTTGATCACCGTAGGGGCGAGCGTATCTCAGAAGATATTATTGCTAAATGCCATCAATGCGGCAATCCCTGTGATACTCATGTAAATTGTGCAAATGAAGCCTGTCACTTATTGTTCATTCAATGCGAGAGCTGTGCAACGCACATGAACGATTGTTGTTCAGATGCTTGCAAGGAAGTCCATGAATTGCCATATGAGACACAAAAGAAATTGAGAAAAGGAAAGGGAGCGAGTAATAAAATCTTCAAAAAAGGTCGCTCACCTGTATTGAAGTTTAAGAAGTAGCTTTTAGGAGACAAGATAGTGGAGAGTAGAGGTAAGGTGAAAGGTTCGAAGTATGAACCATAATGTGCTCTGGTTTTGTAGTACCTAAGAGAATTACTCAGCCTTCATGACTTGGGGTTGCTAACCCCTCCCCAGTTACAAGATAGTGCCTCAGTCCGCAATTCCCTTGCAGTCTGCTCATAAACATAATCTACAATTCGTCATTGTACTAGCAGACAGCCAGTGGTACGCGTTTAGAAGCAGATTATTTTATTAAAACGAGATATAAGTTTTCGACCTATTTGCACCATCAGGTAGATGGAATAAGAAACAAGCTAAAACACAAAAGACTTCGCATGAAGTAAGAAACAGAAGATAAATGGCGGTTCATTGCTCATTTTCAACTTTCCATTTTCAACTTTCCATTCCTCGATTTTTCTATTTCTTCTCAAAACTGCCGGCATCGAGCCCCGGACCTCGCACATCCAACTCCCGTAGGGTTCCATTCAAACGCAAATTATCTTATCTTTACCTCAGAAATTAATATGAACCTTATTTGACCAAAGCCCTGGGTTGTGGTCAAACCAAGATACAAAATATGGGTTGTAACAGTTGTTCAACCGGTAAGGATGGACAACCGCGTGGATGCAAGAACAACGGTACTTGTGGCACAGACGGTTGTAATAAATTAACCGTGTTTGACTGGCTTTCCAATATGTCCCTCCCAAACGGGCAAAAGCCGTTTGATTGTGTTGAAATCCGGTTTAAAAATAGCAGAAAGGAATTTTTCAGGAATCCGGAACAACTTTCGTTGTCCATTGGCGATATCGTAGCCACCCAGGCTAAATCTGGTCATGACGTGGGAATGGTAACTTTAGCCGGTGAGCTGGTAAAAGTTCAAATGAAGAAAAAGAAGATCGCTTTAGATGATCCGGACCTGCCCAAGATATACAGAAGAGCTTCTCAGAAAGACATAGACAAGTGGCAAAAATGCCGAGATAAAGAAGAGGAAATTAAAAAAAGAGCTCGCGAGATCGCTATTTTGCTTAAGCTTGAAATGAAGATCTCCGACGTTGAATTCCAGGGAGACGGATCCAAAGCAACATTTTATTATACCGCGGAAGAACGCGTAGACTTCAGGCAATTGATCAAAGATATGGCTAAAGCCTTTGGTATTCGTATTGAGATGCGCCAGATAGGTTATAGGCAGGAAGCCCAAAGATTGGGAGGCATCGGATCTTGCGGTAGAGAATTATGTTGCTCAACCTGGCTCTCAGATTTTAGGTCTGTTAGCACAGCCTCTGCCAGATATCAGCAACTTTCACTTAATCCACAAAAACTTGCAGGCCAGTGTGGAAAGCTTAAATGCTGTCTCAATTATGAACTGGACGTCTACATGGATGCCTTAAAAGACTTTCCGGCCCAGGATGCAAAACTCGCAACGGAAAAAGGGGTAGCTTTCTGTCAGAAAACAGATATTTTCAAAGGAGTTTTATGGTATTCCTATAAGGAGGATCCCTCTAACTGGCATCAGCTCACAAAAGAACAAGTACAGCAAATTCTAGACAAGAATAAAAAGAAGCAGAAGGTTGCCAGCTTGGAGGAATACGCTGCTGATAATATTAGAGAAGATGCCGTGGTTTTTGAGAATGTTGTCGGGCAAGACAGTCTAACAAGATTTGACAGACCCAAAAGAAGAGGTAAAAACCGGAAAAATAAAAAGCGGAGGAACTACAAAAAAAGAGCTGCAAGAAATGCGTAAATTAATCATCTGCTTCCTTCTGGGAACGGTTATTTTTTCCTGCTCGGACACCTTGCTGATTTCCCAGTATAAGGCCATTGACGGCGGACAATGGAGCAAGGATGCCATAGTGGAATTTTCCTTTTCAGACATAGATACTGTGGGCAATCACAACATGTTTATAAGCATTAGAAACAATCAGACCTATCCCTTCAGCAATCTCTTTTTGATCACTGAAATGAGTTTTCCGACCGGAGAGACTGTGAGGGACACTCTAGAATATGAGATGGCCACTCCTGAAGGCAAATGGCTTGGAAAAGGTTTTGGTAGCATAAAAGAAAATAAGCTTTGGTATAAGGAAAACATCGTTTTTCCCGTTAATGGCGTATATACTTTACAAATATCCCACGCAATGCGTAAGAATGGCAACGTAGAAGGCATTGAAGATCTGGAGGGGATAACGGACGTAGGATTCGAAATTGAAAAGAGTAAATAGGTTATGGCCAAAAAAGCAAAAGCCCCCAATTTTTTTAAGTTTATCAAATGGTTTTGGATATTGTTCGGAACCGGAGTACTTGCAGTAGTCCTCATTTTTCTGCTGGCAGCCTGGGGTGCTTTCGGGCCAATGCCTGAGTATGAGCAGTTAGAAAATCCTAAGACCAACCTGGCTACCGAGATCATTTCTTCAGACGGGAAAACACTGGGTAAGTTTTACTTGGATGACAACCGAACACCTGTTCCCTATGATAGCCTTCCAGCGAACCTTGTTAATGCGCTGATCGCCACAGAAGATGCACGTTACTATAGTCATTCCGGCATTGATGCCCGGGGGACTTTAAGAGCACTTTTCTTTTTGGGGAAACGGGGTGGGGCAAGTACCATTTCTCAACAGCTTGCAAGGCAACTTTTTGTAGGAGTCCGTTCCAGAAATAAATTTGAGGCTCTTACCCAAAAATTTAAAGAATGGGTGCTAGCTACAAGATTGGAACGCAGTTATACCAAGGAAGAGATCATAGCAATGTACATGAACATCTATGATTTTCATTACAATGCCGATGGGATCCGTTCAGCATCCCGAATCTATTTTGGAAAGGAACCTGCGCAATTAAAAACCGAAGAATCTGCCGTATTGGTCGGAATGCTAAAAAACTCCTCGCTTTACAACCCCATTAGAAGAGAGGAGCTCGTTTTAAATAGAAGAAATACGGTGCTTAGCCAAATGGCTAAATACGATTATATCACAGAAGCGGAAAAAGATTCATTGCAAGCACTTAAAATGGACATCAATTTCAGTCCTGAATCGCACCGGGAAGGCTTGGCTACCTACTTTAGAATGCATTTACAGCGATTTCTGAACGATTGGATAGATAAAAACCCAAAACCAGCTCTTGAAGGTGAGCGCGATAGATGGAATATTTATTTGGATGGTTTAAAGGTATACACGACGATTGATTCCAGGATGCAAAGAAATGCTGAAGAAGCAACCAGGGAGCACATGAAAAAACTGCAAGCTGAATTTTTTCATCAAAATACCCCGGAAAGAAATAAAACTGCACCCTTTTTGGAGTTGACCAATGAAGAAATTGATAGAATAATGGAGCGGGCCATGAAAAACTCGGCCCGATGGAGAAAAATGAATGCAGCAGGAAATTCAGAAAAAGAGATCAGGGACTCCTTTACTAAAGAAACAGAGATGACTGTCTTTGACTGGAATAGTGAAACCCAGGAAAAGGATACCATCATGACTCCTCTAGACTCCATACGTTACTATAAAACCTTTTTAAGGGCTTCTATGATGAGTATGGAACCGCAAACAGGTCATGTAAAGGCATGGGTAGGCGGACTTAACTACAAGCATTTTCAATACGACAATGTCATTCAGGGATCCAGGCAGGCCGGGTCTACTTTTAAGCCTTTTGTTTATGCTGCCGCAATAGACCAGCTGCGTTATTCACCCTGCGATTCCTTGCCAGATAGTCAATACTGTATTGAAGCAAATAAACATGGAAATCTT
>JBFOMC010000020.1:0-2573 GCA_040830565.1 Flavobacteriaceae bacterium | reverse complement strand
TATTTCTTAAACTGATTTATCAAGTGTTTTCTGGTAAATGGGTAATCGCTCAAGAGATCTACAAAATTCTGAGTTGATTTTTCCCGTTCAATGACCTTCAGAACTTTTAGCAGGTTTTCTGGCGGCTTTTTTCCGGGGTTAAACTTCTCATCGAGCCAATTCGTGGCTAAAGCGAATTTCTCGGCTACCGTAGCAGCAGCTAAAACCTGCTGCCTTAGATCTAAAATATCTTGCCCAAAAATCTCATTAGCCTGAACCACCGAATTGCTAAGCTGATGCATCGAAGTTGGAAAAAAGGGGTAGGCTCCGTAGGGTTTGAATTGAATGACAAACATTTCGGATCTTTCATGGGCCGAGATGGTGAGATAGTTTTTATGAGGCCCAGAAACCCAGACCTCAGTGAATTCATTGTTGGGTGTCAGGGATTGGTTGTCGTAGGTGTTTCTTTTAAAACCGTCCAATTCAAATATGATAAAGGTATGTCCGGTAGGAATGACCCGCTCCTTAGAATGGTCTGGCATGAAATCCTTGAAATATATGAGAGTTTCTATATGCTCGCCTAATTCAGAGGATGGGATATGCGTTTCAAATATCATATGTGAAAATAACGTTTAAGGAGCAAGCTAAGTCAATGAATTGGTCAAAGATTGTATAAAATTAACCTGCAACCTTCGAGACCAGATGGCCAGTACAATAGTACAACTCACCCATGAATGGAGATTAGGTGTCTATACCGTATCTCCTTTTTTCTATTAGATGAAATTTTCAGCAGCGCACGAATAGCTTTCTAATTGTTAGATTCTAAATGATTTTCCCGCCAAAGTAGGATCCTTTCTATCTTATCGATTTCCTCCTTATTTAGAACAATATCACCAGCCCTGGCCGTGTCTCTGATCTGTTCTGGCCTTCTGGCCCCCACAATGGCTGCCGTAAGTTCTTTTAGCCTTAAAACCCAGGCAAGAGATAGTTGAGCCAAACTTATCCCCTTGTCACCCGCAATCTCCCGTAGTTGCTCCACCACATCAAGATTTATACTCAATTGCGGTTCATTGAAAAAAGGATTTCCAGATCTCCAGTCAGTATCGGGCAAAGCTGCAACTCTTTCTTTAGAAAATTTACCGGTCAACAAGCCTGCTTGCATTGGGCTATAGGCTAGCAAGCCAATGCTATGCTCTCTGCAATAAGGCAAAATATCATCCTCTATGTCGCGTCTTAGCATGCTGTATGGAGGCTGTAAAGAGGTTATTGGGTGAATGGCTTGAGCCCGCTTCAACTGTTCTAAATTAAAATTTGAAACTCCACAAAATCGTATTTTGCCCTCCTTGACCAATTCTGCCATGGTGGTCCAGCCTTCTTCTATCTCGTCATCCGGTTGAGGCCAGTGAATCTGGTAGAGATCTATCACCTCAATCCTCAGGCGTGTTAGACTTGCATCTACTTCTTTTCGAATACTTTTTGCCCTCAGGGATTTCCCTATTTCCTTACTTTCTCCTTCCCATACCCTTCCGCATTTTGTAGCTATCAAGGGCAAATTTTGCATACCACTAAGAGCCTTGCCTACTACTGATTCGGCATGCCCGTGACCGTAAATGGGTGCTGTATCTATCCAGTTGATCCCTTGGTCCAAAGCCGCATGAATAGCTTTAATAGAGGCCTGATCATCTTGAGGTCCCCATCCAAATTTCCAATCGCCTCCACCCATAGCCCAGGTACCCAGACCAATAGTACTGAAATTTAGATCACTATATCCTAACTTTCGTTTTTGCATAATAAGGTTTGGTTTTTATAAAGGTAAATAAGAATCTCATAATAAACGATCTGAGCCAGGGCGACTAGTCAAATACTCTAGTTCCAGGGTATTTGGGGTAACGAGCTGAGGCAATCCGAATCAGGTCGTTGCTCTGGCTGGTCTAAAAAAGCTTTGGAAATCTCAAAAAAACAGGGACTGAAAAAACTGTGACCTTCATTCTTAAAAAGCATATAGTACGAATTGCTTAAACCGGATGCAGCCTTTTCAGCGTTGACCGGAGGTGTTATTGGATCCAGACTCCCATTAAAAATTAAAGTGGGAATACTAGAAACCACCCTGGCATTTTCATAGGCTTCAGCCCTGTAGGGATGCCATTCCTGGAGCAATTTTGGATCCGAACCAAAAAAAGCCGGAACTTCTGGTATTTCCGGGTTTGCCTCAAGATCTGTCATCAGCGAATCTTCATCGTTAAAGGGTAGTTCGTCATAGGCATTGACAGACAAGTACATGGCAATGTTTATCAAATTGGCCACGGCAACAGTGGGGCCTAGAGCCCCTCTCAGTACTTCTTCATTTTCTGTAGTAATAGCAGTAATTACAGACGGTATCTGACCAATGGTCTCTTTTCTATATAACAATTGATGTAACACAAGAAGAAAGTCCTGCACATTCATCACCCAGGGCGCTCCATTATAGCTGAACTCGTAGGGTTCAGCTTCTAATTTCTCCATTGCATTTAAAAATTCATTTTTAAGATCAGGGTATTGATTGTTACAATTCGGATCTTCCTCACATACTTTGAAAGTCCCAAACAAGGCTCGTT
>JBFOMC010000019.1:0-3764 GCA_040830565.1 Flavobacteriaceae bacterium | reverse complement strand
TGGAAGAAGGCATGTTCTTTCCCATCCCTCCTGGCCAAATCGGCATCGAGGAGGGCCACCAGGTCTACAAATTCCTTATTTAAAGCATCGGTACGTAAAAGCTGCAGCATCAGGGTAGCTAAAATTCACCCCAATTTTATGAAATTTTTGCCGATTAAATTGATGTGTTCCTGAAAAGTTTAAGCAGGGGATTTTGATCTTACTCCTACTATTAACATCCACAAACAAATGCCAATTTCACCTATGCCTGAGGGAATTCCAACTAAGGTAGCGAAGGTAGTAGACGCATAATCCGGACAAAGGAAGTAACCTAGGAAGTCTATTAAATATCCAAAACACCCTAACATTAGACAAATACCTAAAAATTTGGGTAAAAACCCAGATTTGTATACGAGGTAGCCAAACGGAAACAACCAAAGTCCCCAAAAGATATGAGCTACTAAAGTTCCATTGCTATAATGCTCCAGGTAGACCATTACCTGGGCAAGTAGTTCCTCTCTTGTAAAAAGGCCAAGAAGTTGTTCATCATTGATGAGGGATAATACGGTAAAAAGATTTCCGATATTTAAATAGGAAATAGGTACACTTACCAGAGCAAAAATGACCATTAAAACTGCATGGGTTTTATGCACTTCCGAAAGTAGTTTGTACAGCGCGAGTGGTAATAGAATAAAGCAAGTAAAGCATAGCAAACCACTTAAAATACCTAGCTGAAAAAGTGTTTGCTGATTTTCAATATTTTCTAAAGTCGCCAGAGGATCTCCGGATACAAAAAGGGTGCTAGGCACATATATCAGGTTGAATATTCCAGAGAGAATTAGGATCAGATAGATAAGACCTGCTATTCTTGCGGTTTTCTTTTTTGAGCTCATAGTTTACCAAATTTAGTCAACAGCTGACAGCACTTAGTATAAAGACGCAAAAAAATACCCAGAGGTTGTCTGGGTATATTGAAGTAAGGAGCCTTAAATGAATGCAATTTTCAATTCGGCTGCTTTAGACAAATCAGTTTATCATAAATAGGGCATTGGCAAAAAATAATTTGCCGTTCTCCCAGAACCCTCGAAACAAAGGATTGTCTACCATATAGATCACTTCCCCCTGTCCATGGTCTTCCATCCCAAAAACAAGAGATTTACCAATTTTCTTCTTTGCCTCACTTCCGGCAAAACCTGCTACCGGTTCGGTTTCATTCTCTAAGTATACCACAGTACCATTTTCGAGATAGTCATAAGCGTCACTACCTAGTTTTAAGGTAAAATAATCGGTGTCATATCCATAGGCAAGGGGATGGGTAGGATCTACCTTTGTCTTAAAAATAGCTCCGGTAATAGCGTCTTTTATCCGCTCCCTTTGGGTTAGTTCAAAAGGCTGAGGTTTAACCTCAGAGCTGTCCTTTTCTTTATCTCTTAGTTTTATACCGAATCCCTTTTCTCCATCAATGCTTTTAATGGCTTTTCCCATGGCTATAAGTCTACCTCCGGCTGCCACCCACTCCTTGAGTTTCTTGAGCAAATTTTCGTTCATGAAACGGCCGTAACCCCAACCATCAGGAAGGACCAGAACATCGTATTCAGAGAGATCAACACCTTTGATGTAATCCGCATCTAAAACCGCCATGGGATATTTCAATTGTTGTTCAAAAAAATGCCAGATTTCTCCAAACCGAAGTGTCGAAGTAGGATCGCCTGCCAGCACTGCAATTTTGGTCTCAGGGATCATTCGAACATAAGAGGAACCAAAGTCTTTTCCTTCTTCAACAAACCCAGTTTGTGTGGCATTAAGAGTTTTTTTATAGGTTTCCGCGGTATTGGTCAGAATACTGAAAAAATCCTTATTGTTTTTGTTATCTGCCTTGGTAATTATCAGACTGCCTCTGTCATAACTCCTTCCTTCCAATCTAAAGGGTTTATGAGCAAATCGTACCCTAATATTTTTCTTGAGTAAACTTGCTAAAAAACGAGCATCTTCCATACTGTTCCAATCGGTGAGGAAGGCATAGCTGTTTTGATCACCGCTTATAGATGGAGGGCCAGCATAGAAATAGTTTGCGTTGTCACCTTCATTGGTTGCTTGTACCAGGGTCTCTGAAGCCACCGCATTAAGGCCGTAAGCATAAGGAAGAGACCAGGCGGTAATGTCGTATGTTAATGAATCGCTGAGCTTTGCATCAGGTTCAAATAATACCTTTACAAGAGTACCCTTTGGCTGATCTGTGGAGATCACGATACTATTGATGTTTGTTTTTTTTGTGGCGATCCTTCTGGTATTATAATCAAATCCCTTAACCGTTTTAGTCCCGGTATTGCTATACTTGATACCGTGTTGTGTAAGTAATTTTGATAAGGCAGAAATTTTATCGAGATCTCCCTCAAGCACGTAACTTTTGTATTTAAAATTTCTGTTCTTGTAAAACTTCTTAAACTCTTCGTTGAGTTTTTGTGCGTTATTCGCCGCAACCTCTACGGTAGAAAGTCCTGTAGTATGGTGATGTTCAATCCTGTCTTTCAGTGTTAAGGTGTCCCCAATATTGGTTTTGATCCCAAGTCCGGCTCTGCCACTACCGCCCTGTTCATATGTCATTCCGATGGCACCATTATAGGTGGGGTAGGTGTCTCCATAACTGGGGTAGAACAGATCAAAAACTTCTTTGGTGAAATAAAACCAGCCTTTGGCATCAAAATATTTTGCGTGATTCTTTCCTATGGTTACCTGAAAATCTCTCTGGAAATCGGTAATCACTTCGTGATAAGGTTCTGCTGCAGGAGCAAAAAAGTAGGGGTTATTTACACCTTGCTCGTGGAAGTCTGCATGGACATGAGGAAGCCATTCGTTGTACTTTTTTAAGCGGTGTCTGCTTTCAATTTGGGTAAGCCAGGCCCAATCGCGATTAAGATCAAACATATAATGATTAGAGCGCCCATTCCACCATCCTTCGTGATGTTCTTTACTGTTGGGATCTATGTTAAATGGAATGTTCTTGTATTGGTTATACCAGTTCACATATCTGTCCCTGCCATCAGGATTAATACAAGGATCTATAATAACCACGGTCTGCTCTAAATAAGCCTTTTTTAGAGTGAGTAATTCATAAATCGTTTGCATCGAGGCCTCGGTGCTGACACTTTCGTTCCCATGAACGTTATAACTAAGCCATACTATGGCTTTTTCCGAATTACCTTCGCCTGTTGTATTTTTTAGATGCTCTTTCCTAATATCCTCCAAATTCCGCATGTTTTCTGCCGAGCTCAGGTAAGCCAATAAAAGAGGTCTCCTTTCATTGGTGCGACCATATTCCTTCAATTTAACACGATCAGCTGCCACTTTGGCCAGATATTCATAATAATCCACAACCTGATGGTGCCTGGTGAATTGCGTTCCCAATTCGTAACCCAAAAATTCTGATGGGGATTTAAGGTCCTGTGCCTCAATACTTAAGGAAAATAAAAAGGCCGTAAGAAGTAAAATTTGTCTCATTCAATATAGCTTGTTTCGTAATCGACCAAATCTAATGATAATTCATTAAATGATTGAGTTTATTCGATTAGAGGTCTTTAAATAAGATCAATGCTTTTTGAGCATAAGCGAACAGCTTGCAGATTTCACATCTTAACGTATTTTTGGGAAGACGAAATCTGGAGAATTTTATCTTTGGTCGGATTTAATACTTTTCATGGAAGTTGCCTGTATCCCTTTTAGAAAAACCGGTTATTTTTCAGAATTAATATGCGATTATCTGGACGAGCTCGATGATCTTCATCCAT
>JBFOMC010000018.1:0-2584 GCA_040830565.1 Flavobacteriaceae bacterium | reverse complement strand
TTGGGACAGACATTGGAAGGTAGCTATTTTAGTTGCAGAATATGGCGTATCTGGATCAAGGGGCGAATCCGTTCTTAATACATTGGTTGACATTCTATACTCAAAACAGGTTCCGACGCCCACAAAGTGTTTCACTTTCGCTGTTAAAGCACCCTCAGCCATGGCGAGAGTTCCACTTAGACATCTGTAATTTAGGGGTGAATATAGATACTTTCCTGGTTCGGCGTACCATGCCAGATGAACTATGCTATCAACGCCTGAACAGGTTTTCGCCCACCATTGAACACTTTGTCCAAATACATCATTTACACTAATGACTTTTTCAATCTTTGGGAATTCAGCTGCGAGCTCTGAACAGCTTGATTCTCGTGCTACGACATGTACGCGGTCACCCTTCTCCAATAGTACTTTTAAAACTTGGCGACCGACAAATCCGGTAGCCCCAGTTAAGAGTGTGCTCCCCATCAGTGTATCTTTAATTCCGGGACGGCTGTTACAAGTTTGGTCTTGGGCCCAATACGACTAGAAAAATACTCCTTAATTTCAGAGATGATATTCCAAGGAAACACTATAACGTAGTCAACCGTGCTTAGATCCAATTTTTCAGGAGCTTCGATCGGAATATGACTTCCGGGCAAAAACCTGCCTTGTTTGGATTGCGCCGCATCGTATACGACTGAAATCAAATCTGACTTAATTCCTGCATAATTCACAAGGGTGTTTCCCTTCGCGGCGGCACCGTAAGCAACAACTTTTTTTCCTAAGCGCTTTTGGTCGATCAAAAACGATATCAAGTCATTTTTTATTTTATTAGCTTTATGCTGAAAATTTGCGTAGGTCTGTAGTTTTTCGAGCCCACAATCTAATTCCTGACGATACAGTTCCTCGCAAGCAGTGGTTGTAACAAAGGAAGCATTTTCATGGCATCCGTAGATCCTCAAACTTCCGCCATGAGTATTTATTTTGTCGACGTTCCACACGCGAAGTCCAGCGGCCTCAAAAATTCTCCGTACCACGCCCAAAGAAAGATAGGAAAAGTGTTCATGATAGATGGTATCAAACTGGCTTTGCTGCAATAACTGAAGGAGATGGGGAAACTCTAAAGTAATTACACCATTGGGCTTGAGGAGCTTTTTCATTCCATTGGTGAAGTCCTTAATATCCGGAACGTGCGCATATACATTGTTTCCGATTATCAGGTCTGCGTGTCTCCCTTCTTCCACAAGTCTTGTTGCCAGTTCTTTTCCGAAAAATTCACGCACTACCGGTACACCAATTTTTTCCGATGCTGCGGCAGTACTTTCGGTAGGTTCTATTCCCAAACAAGGTACGCCATATTCTACAAAATTCTTTAACAGGTAGCCATCGTTTGACGCAATTTCGACAACGAAACTGTCACCTCCCAAATCCAGTTCATCTCTTACCCTCTCACAATATAGCTTGGCATGATTTAACCAGCTTTTGGAGGTACTTGAAAAATATGCGTATTCTGAATCGAATAATTCGTCCGCCTTCGAATAATCTTCAGTCTGGACCAACCAACAATTCTCGCACACCGCAACCCTTAATGGCAGGGTGATCTCCGGTTTCGATAGTGCTTCCTCTTCCAGGTAGGCATTTGATGGTGGAGCATACCCTAGGTCAATTAGTTGATGCTTTAATTGAGTGTTACAATTACGACATTTCATATTTTTATTCCTGAAAACCCCGAGTCGATGTACTTATGGTTCATGTCTCGATCGGAAATTTGTTCTATGTTCAAAGGCCAGCTAATATCCAAACTAGGATCCAGTGGATTTAAGCCATCTTCCGCTGATTTCGAGTACTCGGCAGAATGGAAGTAGAGAAGTTCAACGTCTTTTTCCAATGTTTGGAATCCGTGAGCAAATCCCTTTGGAATGATCAATGCCTGCAGGTTCGCTGCCGAAAGATTGACCGCACACCAATTTAGGAAGGTGGCTGAGTTTTCTCTTAAATCAACGACAACATCCCAAATCGAACCTCTTAGACATGACACCATTTTTATTTCGGCATGAGGTGGATGTTGAAAGTGCAGGCCTCTGATCGTACCGCGTTCCTGGGTGTAAGTATGATTGATTTGGGAAATATCTTCATTCCAGTTGGCCTGTTCCAATTCATTTCTGCAGAAGATTCGTGATAAATGACCTCGATTGTCACCAATCAAGTTTCTTTTAACAATTTTTACTTCTGCCAACTCTGTATCTATTATATCAAATCTCTTCATCTTCCGAACAATAAGCCTTTATGTCATCAAGGCACAACTCATACGCGTTTTCACCGGCTTGTAAATTTTTGTACCACTGTATTGTTTTGAGAATCGAAGTAGGAACCGACCATTTCGCAACGACTCCCAATTGCACTCGAGACTTCGTTGTATCCAATTTCAGTATGCCAGCTTCGTGCGGACCTGTGTTAGAAATTGCATAGTTAACTTCACCAACACCGTACGCAGTCTTGGAAAGTTCCACCACCTCTTTAACCGTGCATCCATCAGTTGCCGACGGTCCAAAGTTGTAAGCGTCGGAAAGTTCGTGTTTATCCCAGAGTTTTTGAGCAAGAGTCA
>JBFOMC010000017.1:0-4821 GCA_040830565.1 Flavobacteriaceae bacterium | reverse complement strand
CTCCATTCTTTTGCACCTTCTTAAGATGGGCATACCAGAAGACCGCGGTCTCATACTTCTTACTCATGAAGTATACATTTCCCAGGTCTTCATAGATCTCCTTATCCGTATAACCCAGATTTTTGAGATCCCTATAATCTTTCTTCTGCTTTTCTGTGGCTTTAAATTCAGAAAAAGTTGTTTTACTGTTTTGAGCGCTTAATGTATAGCAGAACAAAATTGCCAATACATAGCAAAAAAATAGCAATACTGATTTAAAGGCCGCTTCGTAGGTTGTAGCTTTCTTCATGAGCGTAAGATTTTGAGTTCTTCGAGAGTTCAAAGTTGGGCAAATGGATTCAAGAAGTACTTAGTAAATTTTCATAGGTTTTTACTAGTTAACCGGAAAAACGCGCACTTTATCGGGGTTTTTTGGGAATTTTTGAGAGACTTAACTTACAGATATTCAGCTGTTTAAAAAAATATCCTTGTTTTAGGGCTGGGTTTTGGGGAAAAGCTCGAAGAAAAGCCGATTTTTTCGATGAAATGCACTTCAAAGCTTGTTTCGAATTGAAATTTTACGCATTCAGAAGGTCATTTTGAATAGCTTGAAGTACAAAAAAAGGCTCCCGAAGGAGCCTCTTAAAGAACAGTAAAACGAACAAACTATTCCACCTTTATGACATTATCAGTAGCTGTCGGATTTAAGGGACAGAAGTAATAATACTCTCCCTTTGTCAAAGTGGTAGGCTTTGAACTTTCCGTAAGGCCATTGGCTACCGCTTTTGTAACATAGGCCGTCTGGATGTGGTTATCTGCATTAGAGATGTCCTTTCCTTTAGGTACAAGAACAAAACCCACATCATGCCCTACATTATTATTAGTGATCTCGAATACGTAGGTTCCTTCTTTTAAGGTGAGTTGCTTTTGTGTAAACTCTCCTGGGGTCTGCTCCAAAGCTACTACCGTTGCCTTATCCTTCATCATTTTATCGTCCTTCATCATCTTATCCTGGGCTTGAGTAGTCATTATTGCGGCTACCGCCAATACGAATGTTAATATGATTTTCTTCATGATTTTTTAATTATTTATTACTGATTACTAATTACTGATTACTGATTACTGATTACTGTTTACTAATTACTGCTACTGCACACTGCCAACGGCTTCCAGGGGTTGTGCTACCGGGAAATCGATAGGAATTTCAGTAGTGTTGTTGATATAGTTCGAAATTGTTTTATCTCCAACCAAGACTATGGTGTCTATTAAATTCTCTCTTGTCCACCCAGCCGCAAAGAAGTTCTCTAGGACTGCACTATCTGCATTACCTCTGTTTTCAGTGAGGTTTCTGGATAATTGTGCCAGTGCGTCCAATTTGTTGTCAAAAGAGGCGCTTCCCGCACGCAATTCCAGGATCTGCTCCGGAGTAAAGCCGTTCATTCCTGCAATGGCGGTGTGAGCCGAAAGGCAATAGTTACATCCGTTTACTTCACTTACCGCTAGGTTCACTACTTCTTTTTCTTTTGCTTTTAACGAAGTGGGTGCATTGGAAAGTGCCAAATAATTCCCCAGGGCGTTTTCGCTATAGGCATAAGTGGCGAACAGGTTAGGAACAAAACCTACTGTTTTTTCAATTTGATCGAAAATTGCTTGATTCTTTGCGCTTACTTCTTCTTTTTTAGGAACATTAAATGTGCTCATTGTTTTTATCTTTATGTTATACATCTTTTTACTGAGAGAAGGAATCTTTTTCCTTCAAATACAATGCAAAGATGCCCCGCAAAACGCAGCAATAACATATAAGTTCTTCCCTTAAGATTGTAGATTCTTCCCTTTGAAGCGTTTTAGGCTGCCAAATCCTTTCTTTTTCGGTATTCTTTCGGACTGTAGCCAATATGTTTTTTAAAAAACTTTGAGAAATGACCAGCTTCTTTATACCCCAATTCATAAGAGATCTCTTCGGCAGTTTTATCCGAATAGAGCAACAGTCGTTTGGCTTCAAGGACTATTCTTTCATTAATAGCGGAGAGCGGGGTCTTATTGCTGTATTTGTAAAAAAGGTTGGCGATGGTTTTGGGCGATTTAAATAACAGTTCGGCATATTCGGCTACGGTGTGCTTGGTCCTGAAATGGTTTTCAACAAGAATGTTGAACTGCCTGATGATATCTAATTGAGGCGTGGGCAAGTCTTTTGTAGGCAAGGTCTTTCTAACCAATCGATGCGATTTTATGAGCAGCCTTTTAAGCAATGATCTCAGCATCTCACCTTGTATGTGATCACTGGTTTCAAATTCCTCCTTAAAAAAACGGAATAGCAGCTCAAAGCTTTCTCTTTCTTTTTCATTTAAAGCGATCGATGCCGGATGAGAGGAGCCAAAGAATAGAAAGCCATTACATGAGACTTCCTGGTCATGATCCCGTATGCAATAGAACTCCCTGTTAAAAAGGAGCGCTAACAGCCCCTTGGCGTCTTGTTCAATTTCTACGACATTAACAGGAGTACAGAAAATTACCTGATCTTTTTGTAATTGAATTTTATAGCCATCAACCTTGATATTCACGGTCTCTTCCCTGCTCCAGATGATTTGGTAGTATTGTTGTTCTTTTAGCAGATTCAGGGAAGAGGTACAGTTAAAATCGACCATAATTAATAGCCCGTCTTCGTGTATACTTTTGTAATCTAATCTCATATTTCTCTATAGTCGTTTAAAACCCTAAAAATAACATGTGATGTTACATAATGTTGCTCCGATCATTCCTCGAGCTAGACATCCCAAGTTTTTATACCCCATATCAAGGCGAAACCTTTTTGTATTCAAGTTTTCCCAGTCTGTTTTCTATAATTAGGAGGTTATCTTTAATTTCATAAGAGCTTGTATTTGAAAGAATTTTGAAATAATCTATTTCTAGTTTCGAGTTCTTTGCACACATTTTTCTTGTAGCTCCAACAGCTTGTATGGTTATTTTGTTGGCTTGGTAGGAGAATAAGGAGAAATAGTTGTTGCATACGCCAAGGCCGTGTAACTTTTCCGTCTCAAAGTTCAACGTGATTGTGGTTCCTTCAAGATCGTGATTGGCAAACGCTATTAACTCCCAGGAAGTGTTGTCCAGAGAGTGTTTAGGAGTGCTGGTTTTTTCCTTTGGGTTCTGGCAACCAACAAAAAGAAATATTGCCGTGCTGATGTTCAAATAATGTTTAAATAATCCTCTCATTTTTGTTTAGTGTTTTTAGTACAAAAAAATAGGTGAAATAGGATGGTAAAAGCAGTGCTCCACATCCGAGTAGCAGGACCAGTACGTTAGGAAGACCTGAGATCCATCCGAATAGAAAACTTAAACTCTGGACGGTCTCCCATACCCTAAATTTGAAGGGATCGTTGGTTGCTGCCCCTGCATTTGAATAGAAAGCCACAAGAACCACAAAGACCCCGAGGGCTGCCAACAAGGCGATTATATATTTCTTTGAAGCTTGTAATTTCATGATAGTGTTTTAAAACTCATTTAATTAAAGGAATAGACCAAGCCGTTTGTTAATTCGTATTGGGTCTTGGGTATTGCCTGAGCCGGAGCGGTATCGTAGATCAAGGAAAAAGTGGTGCTAAAATCAAGGTTTTGGAAGATCTTTACCGCAAAAGTGGTATCGTTTGATATTCTAAAATCACCAAAACGGGATAACTTTGGTTGGTAGTAGGTGGTACTTACCAGCGATATCCGTTCATTTGGGTGTAAGCTTGCAGCCAGATAGGCACTTCCTCTCAGGTCTCTGTGTATGACGCTTTCTTCTTCGGAAGTTTTTTCATATTCGTACATGACAAGTGTGCCCATATTAAATTCATGCGTCTTAGAAGATCTTATTGTAAATCTTGGTCCTGTACCGAGAAGACCCCTAAAAGCTATTTCTGAAATGGCATCGTACTGCCCCTGGGTAAATAATTCCCATGCGAGTCTTTTAGTTGCTTTGTAGTTGTACCTGAAATGGAAGATGCCACGGTTCACAAATTTGTTATCAGAAACTTGTTGGAAATTTAGGTTACTAACAAAAAGTACCAGGTTTTTCTCCTTGCTGTATTGGATATGCACTCCACTTGCAATGTTAAAACTTGTTGTATTGTTTTTAGTAAGACCTAAATCAAGACCTACATTTCCAGACCAGGCTAGACTGTCCGAGACAAGCCTCAGAGATTCTACATTAACAATCTGGCCATATAAACTGCCTATTCCTGTCAGAAGGATCAAAAGGTATTTTAAACATTTCATAATATAAAATTGGTTCCATAAAAGAGATTCCCCATGGTATAGACTAACTAGCTGCACCTGGGGAATCGGGAAGGAACTTTACAAATCCATCTCGCCTACTACATTAATTCCTTCTTCAATAATATTTACTGTTGTATGCGCTGATTGATCTATGTATTCATGACCTTTCCAGGTTAAGCGAACAGGCAATTCTCTGCCTTCGCTATTTATTTGGGTCTTGATAAAATCAGCATCTTTCAGCAATTGAATGTGATAATCGACAATCTTTTTTGAATAGTTCTTTAGTTTGAACTTTGCCAGACCCTCATTCTCATTGTAGTCGGATTTTTCAATTTTCCTGATAATCTCAGCAATACACAGCATATTTCTCTTCATGAACTTTATGTTTAGTATTTCTGACCTTGGTTTACAATTGGGGTAGGTGGCTCAGATTCTGGTAATTCTTCCTTTTGAAAGCCTTTGGCAATCAAGAAGCTACCATAGAACAAGAATTGCATTCCCATGAAAATAGAAACTGAAAGCGCCCCAACCAGAGGTTTAAATACCATAAGCCCACCAAAGAGAATAGACATCAAACCAATAAGT
>JBFOMC010000016.1:0-11485 GCA_040830565.1 Flavobacteriaceae bacterium | reverse complement strand
GATTATCCAGATAGCCATTTGAAAAATTACACCTCTCAAAAAAACAGTTTTCATAGGCTCCTTTGGGAAGCGAATCCTTAGTGAAATCTATCCCCTTGAACACTTGATCAACAATAAACGGGTTGCTCATAACTTGTATTTCGGCGGGCTCTTACCTTTTTATCTTGGAATCTGCCGGGGGAGACTCAAAAAAAGACCTAAAGGTGACAAATTATGCTCTGATAAGCCCTGGTGGGTTCTTTCACTCTTGTTTTATAATAATTGCAGGTAATCCCAGCTCTCCATACATTTTGTTGTAGGCCGCCATTTCTTCGTCAACAATACTGTTTCGCTCCTTTAAGTATGTACTCCATTCCCCTAAAAGATCATTAAGACGTTCCTTAGCACCTTGAGTAACTTTAGGCTCAGCGGTATCCACATATCCTTTCAGGTGCATCAGTTGCGCATTAAGTTTGTTATTAAAGTTAATGACATCCTGAAAAGTCTTTTGCTTTGGCTGTATGAGATTTTGTTCCCAGCTATCTATTCTTTCCATAAGTTCTTTCCCTTTTTCCAGAAGTGCTTTGGCGTTTTCGTCCTTTTTCAGAAGGCCTGCATAATGTTCTAATTGGGCTTTGGCAGATCGCATATCGTTAACCGCCTCGTGAATGTCCTTGATAGTGTTCTCAATTTTATTAAGTACTTGTTGCTGCTCTTTAAAATCTTCCATAGTTGCCTTTACCTTCGGATTGGGAAGGACAACAACTTCAGTTTCTGAAGTAAGGCCTTCCAAGGTAAGCCTTAACTGATAAGTTCCGGGCCCAACCCTGGAACCGCCATAGTTACCATAAACAAAGACCTTGTCTACGGCGGGAAGATGCTCTTTTCTAAAATCCCAGGTAAATCGGTTATACCCCTTTTTTGATGGAAGCACCTGAGGTTTAGAAGGTCCCCCGGGCCAGGTTTTAAAATCCTTTGGCTTTTTGTTGGTAATGGTCCTGATCAATTTTCCATTGTGAAGAACTTGAAGTTCCAAATCCAGGCTATCTGCCTCCTTATCCAGATAATAATCAAAGGTTACCCCTTGTTTCGGGTTTTGCCCGAGACCGGGGATTGGTTTGTCACTACTTCCTCCAAATAATAAATAGGTATCCTTGGGCTTAAAGATAGCCACAGGGGCTTTGGGTGCCGGACTATTTTGAATTGCGGATACATCGTCCAGGATCCAGAACGAACGCCCGGCTGTGGCGGCCACCAGATCGTTATCTTGAAAGACAAGATCATTGATGGGTACTGGTGGCAGATTTAATTGAAAGGGTTGCCAAAGCTGTCCATCATCAAATGAAATGTACAAACCAGTCTCTGTACCGGCATAAAGTAGCCCTTTGCGTTTAGGATCTTCTCTTAAAACCCGGGTAAATGTATGAGGCCCTGTAATTCCGTTTACGATCTTGGTCCAGCTGTTTCCATAGTCTTCAGTTTTGAAAATATAGGATTTTAGGTCCATGAATTTATAACGCATTAGCACTATATAAGCTGTAGCCTTATCGTGCGGAGATACTTCAATACTATTTATGATTCCTTCGGGCAAATTGGCTGGGGTTACATTCTCCCAATTTTTACCTCCATCTTTGGTTATATGAACAAGACCGTCATCTGTGCCAGCCCAAAGCAGGCCCTTTTCATGTGGAGATTCTACCAGAGCCATAATGGTATTATAGTTCTCTCCTCCAGCGGCTTCATTGGTATAGGGCCCTCCACCAGGACCTTGTTTTTCTTTTTCGTTTCGGGTAAGGTCCGGACTAACGATGTCCCAGCTATTGCCTCCATCGGTGGTTCTAAAGACTACATTGCCAGCATGGTAAATAGTGTTCCTGTCATGAGGAGAGCTTATAATCGGGGCATTCCAATTATATCTGAATTTAAAGTCTTTTGGAGCTATGCTCAAGGCAAGTTCTGGGTATTCTTTTATGGCTTTCCCTTCCCTTGAGGCTTTTACCCACCTTTCTATGATACCTTGATAACAACCCCCAAAAACTACCTCAGGGTTATCCGGATCAAAAGCGAGATAGGCACTTTCGCAACCCGCAACAGAATACCAATCTTTCCAATCTATTCCCCCGTCGTTTGTTCTACTGGCAATAGCAATGGCCGAATTGTCTTGTTGCCCTCCGTAGACATTGTAGGGCACTAAGTTATCGGTAATTACCCGGTAAAATTGGGCGGTTGCCTGGTTTTGTTGTGAGCTCCAGCTTTTGCCACCGTTGTTAGAAATGTTGGCCCCTCCATCGTTAGCGTTTATCATCTTTTGGTTATCATTCGGATTGATCCAAAGATGGTGATTGTCTCCGTGTGGAGTAGGTAAGGGCTTAAAGGTTTTCCCGCCATCAATGGATTTGGTGACCGGAGCATTGAGCACGTAAACGATATTTTCATTTTGAGGATCTGCAAAGATCTCCATATAATACCAGGAGCGGGCAATATTAATTCGGTCCTTATTAATTTGGGTCCATTTTTCACCGGCATTGTCTGAGCGGTATACTCCGCCCTTTTCTCCTTCCGCTTCAATGACTGCAAATACCAGTTCCGGATTGGCCCTGGAGACAGAAATCCCTGCTTTTCCAAATTCCTCGGGCAAACCTTCCTTAAGTTTTTCCCAACTACCTCCCCCATCGGTTGACTTATAGAGCCCGGAATTTTCACCTCCGGATTCCATGGTCCAAGGATACCTTCTGTGCTGCCACATGGCCGCATACAAGATCAAAGGATTTTTCATATCCATAGATAGGGAAGAAGCTCCGGTAGTATTATTCACAAACAATACCTTTTCCCAACTTTTACCACCGTCTGTAGAGCGGTAAATACCTCTGTCTTCCGAAGGGCCGTATTGGGCTCCCTGAGCTGCTACAAATAGCATATCGGGGTCTGTTGGATGAATAACAACATCCGAAATATGCCTAGTGAAATCTAACCCGATATGTTTCCAGGTCTTTCCGGCATCAGTAGATTTGTAAACCCCATCGCCCATGGAGGTCATAACCCCTCTTGCCGCATGTTCTCCCATCCCGGCAACCACAATATTGGGATTGCTTTCAGAAACCGCAATGGCCCCGACAGTGCCCGTTTTTAGAAATTTATCTGAGATGTTCTTCCAGGTGATGCCATCATCTGTAGTCTTATAGATACCGCCTCCGGTAGTTCCCATATAATAGGTCATGGGTTGGCCTACAACCCCGCTACAAGCTACACTTCTACCTCCTCTGAAAGGACCGATGTTGCGCCATTTAAGCCCGTGGTAGTTAGAGTCCTGAACCATGATCGGTGCTTCTGAGCTCCGTTTGTTGCGTTTTTGAGCATGAGTACTTAAAGGGATAAGCAACAATCCTAGTAGAATTATTTTGATATATTTCATTTGGTTGGTATTTAGTTTAAAATTCGTCCAATTATTTTTTACTTTTTTAGTCATCTACAGCTGCGAAAACCATTTGCCTAAACTTCCAGCCTGTAGTATCATTAGTGGTTTTTTGGGTTTGTTTCATGAGAATACCAATGATCTGTTCTTTGGGATCTGCGAAATATTGGGTGTTAAAATATCCTCCCCAATCAAAGGTCCCAGTGCTTCCCATACCACCCTTATCCTGTCCTTAGGCGTAACTACCCCAAAAGCCAAACCGTAATGTGTAGGCCCGTCTTTCCAGATGTCCCCGATCTGATTTCCCATAATAGTCTGGACTGTGGTGCGACTTAGGATACGAACTCCATTCAATTCTCCTCCATTCAAATACATCTGAAGAAAGGTAGCATAATCTTTTGAGGTACTCGAAAGCCCGGCACCTCCAGAAAAGAATCGCATAGCCCCTTCAATGGGATAATCTGTATCGTAAAAGGTAACAGGAAATTTTTTCCACTTACCTTCCTCAAATTGTTGTACGGTGACCAGTCTGTTGTGCTTTTCCTGGGGTAAATAGAACCAAGTATCCTTCATGCCCAGCGGATCAAATATTCTGGTTCTGAGAAATTCATCAAAGGGCAATCCAGAAACTACTTCTATGAAATAGCCTAGCACATCTAATCCTTCGCTGTAAGTAAATTTTTCTCCAGGAGTGTGATGCAAAGGCAATTTGGCCAACTTTTTCACACTTTCCCCAATAGAAATAGCCTTGGTAGTAAAGAGATCTGTAATACCTGCTTTGTGATAAATCTTTCTAAAACGAGGATCGCCATCAATAACACCGTAACCAATTCCGGAGGTATGGGAAATTAAATGTCTGATGGTTATCTCCTTATCCGATGGTTTGGTCGTATAAGAACTATCAGCTTCATTAAAAGTATCCAGAATTTGAGCCTCCTGGAATTCTGGAATGAATTTGGAAATAGGATCGTCTAATCTAAATTTACCTTCCTCCCAGAGCATCATAACAGCCGTTGAGGTTATGGCTTTTGTTTGGGAAGCAATTCTGAAGATGTCATCAGTTTTTAGGGCTCTTCCGGATGTATTGTCGGCCATTCCGTAAGCCTTATGAAAAACGATCTTACCGTTACGGGCGATGAGGGCAACAGCACCAGGGATATTATCATCATTTACCGCTTGCCGGAGCATTAGGTCTATTTTAGAGAGACGTTCCATAGACATGCCTACACTAGCCGGATTGGTGTCTGAAAGTTCAGGGGATTTTTGGGTTGAAGAAGTTTGCCCATAGCTCCAAATGGTGCAGAAGGTAAAAAGCACTACAACTATTTTTTTCATTTTTATAGGGTTGATTGATTATCTCGTTAACTAAATCCTTTGCTCTGCCTATACTGGAAGTTCAAGTTCAAACTCAAACTCAAAAAATCCTAAAAACAGCCATTGCTAATTGCTAATTGTTTATTGATAATTGATTTTGCTTACTGCTTACTGCTTACTGCCTACTGCCTACTGCCTACTGATATCTAGTCCTGTCCGCCTTTCCTGTTAGCCGATCGTTGGCTGGGCCAACTACGCTGTTTTCCAGATCTGGAATCGACAGGTAAAATGGCCCTTTCTCTTGAGGTCTTTTCAGGATCTTCACTGGCCATATAGGCCAAAATTGCGGCCAAAATCGCATTATTCCTTACATCGTCAAAAACAATTTTGTCATAGGTGTCCAGATTGGTATGCCAGGTATAATTCCAATAACTCCAGCTTAAAGAGCTCAAGGAAAATGCTGGGGCGCCGGCGGCAACAAAAGAAGCATAATCAGAACCCCCTCTTCCTGGTGCACCAGGGAAGGTCGTTTCTATATGTTGTGTAATTTCTTCTGGAACCAATTCCAGCCATTCACCCAAATATTCGTAGGCATGTAAAAAGCCCTGCCCTGATAAACGTACCACTCTGCCTGTACCGTTATCCTGATTAAATAGTGCCTGTAAACCTTCCACAACTTCAGGATGGTCTTCTACATAGGCCCTCGAACCGTTGAGACCCTGCTCTTCACTGCCCCAATGTCCCACTATGATGGTTCGTTTGGGATTGGGATACACTTTTTTCAGGATTCTGGCTGCTTCCATCATGGTGATGGTCCCGGTTCCATTGTCTGTTGCTCCGGTTGCCCCGTCCCAGGAATCAAAATGGGCAGAAAGCAGTACATATTCATTAGGTAACTCGGTTCCCGGGATTGTTGCAATGGTATTAAAGGTAGGTACCACTCCTAATTCCTTGGAAAGAGCTACAACCTTAATTTTCGGATCATTTCCATGTTCGACCAACCTGTAAAGCATACCGTAATCTTCCAGAGAAAGGTCTACCACCGGGATATTTTCTGTACCCGCGCTAAATATTTTATTTGCTCCGAAACCATTAGACCACCTGGATTGAACTAATCCTACTGCTCCGGCTTCTTCAAAAGCGGGTTTGATACTTCTGGAATTATAGCCTGTATTTCGTATACGTTGCCTCCAGGCGTCGGTTTGAATTTTCCGGGCTTCCTTCATTTTTTCAAAGGAGTCTTCGGTTGCAAATTCTTCCCAATTGTAATCTGGTCGCCCTGTGGGTTGATGCATGGATATCAACACAAATTTTCCCTTAACGTTTGGCAACCAGGCTGCAAAGGCCAGAGAGTCCGCAATTTCCGGAATGGTGATTAACCCCGCCGTTATTCCCTTTTCCGTAGTACTGGGATTCCAGGCAAGCTGGATACCGTTAAGGCTCACATTTCGAGGAGAAATCAGGTCCACATGGGTAATCCCTCTTTCCCATCCTCTCCAAGTGCCCCACGCTTCGGTCTTGGCTTCTATCCCCCATTTTTTGTAGGTAGTTACCGCCCAGTCGTGGGCGTTTTTCATTTGAGGAGTACCTACTAGCCTAGGGCCAATGACATCCATAAGCTCATGAGCCAACTGTTCTAAATTTGAATTTTCCGTAGCTTCTTTTACTATTTTATCAGCGACCTCCTTAGTGCCCTGGGCGTTAATGGCAATGCAGCCTATACCCAACAGAAGTGTCAGGGTATTCCATACTGTTCTCATGAGTTTTTTTATTTGATTAGCCTAACGAATATATGAATTTAAGCCTGGTATTCTGCAGACTTTAACGGAAACCTAGAAGGGGTAATTTTAACCTTTTCAAATGAGGTAATCTTCTTTTAAAATGGCGAACTCGAAGTTATCAGACCACCCGTCTTTAAGGGGGAGCACTTTTCTCTTTCTTCCTTCTTGCCTCATACCCACTTTTTCCAAAACCCTTATGGAAGCAAGATTTTCGATAGCGCAACCAGCCTCAATTCTATGTAAACCTAGTCCTTCAAAGCAAAATTTAAGAAGGGCTTTAACTGCCTCTGTAGCATAACCTTTTCCCCAAAATTTAGGTAAAATACTGTAATGAATTGTGGCTAGTTTATAGCGAGCCGGAGCCAGGGAAAATCCAATTTCACCTATAAATTCGCCTTCCTCTTTTAGGCGAATAGTCCATGAAAATGCGGTTCTCTCCTCCTCCTTTACGGTTGCTAAAAGCGGTTCTAGTACTTTACGCGTAACCTCTGTATTTTCAGGGATGCCTATGGTATTATATCTGGCCACTTCCTCCTCTGAATGAAGTTGAAATATGTCTTCCACATCTTCTGAGCTTAAAGGAACCATCTTTAACCTGGCTGTGTCAATATTCATAGCTATGCAATTGGTTATTTCCTAATATCTTTAATGAAATGTACTAGAATATCCTCTTCTTTAAAGCCGATCTTTTTATGAAACTCAATAGAGCTCTTGTTCCAATCCCAGGTATCTGATCCCATTTGGGAACAGCCTTGTGCAACAGCCCATTTTTCAGCAATCTCACTGAGGTATTTTGCTATACCCTGTTTCCTAAATTCCGGTTTTACAAATAGGGCCTCCAAATAACCTACCGGGGAAGAGGTAGCCCCTTCAACATAGTCAGAGCGCACGGAGACATTGACAAAACCCATGATTGTTTCTTTTTGTATTGCAAAAAAGGTCTCGTGCTTTTCTGAACTAACAGCATGTTCGAGATCCTTTTTTAGTTCCTTTCTTGAATAATTTGGGAATAGGACTTTCGCCATTTCAAAGTATTCTTCAAAAAAATGCGCTTTGTATTTGGAGTACTCCATTTAAAGATCTGCTTATAACTACTCAAATATAAGTAATCAACGGGCTTTATATTTTTGAATCCGAATATGGAGTCTGATGATGGTTTATTCTTTTGGAATTGTATAAACAAAAAAGCCGCTATAATGCGGCTATTTGTAAGTGTTTTGGAAGGGGAAACTAGATGGCTCGCATTCTATTATTCCTTTTATTATGCTCCACTTCTGCAAGCCCCAGCTCTTCCAATAAGGGCGGAATATACATGCCAACTCTCCCTTTATAACCGTTTTTTAGGCCATACCAACCCCCGATCGGATTATCTGCTGATCTGCCCCAATGTTCAACGGTTCCTTCCTTTGTTGCAACCTTTTGGTCTTTACTTCCCAGGAGCATCCAATCTCCATGAGCTTTAAGCATTTGGTAAAGGTCCTCAATGATACGGGCATCATAGTGCAATACCGTTTTACCAACGGTACAGACTATGATTTCCAAACCGTCTTTTTCATCAATATACATTTCGTATTCAGAGGTCTGTGGAGGTGTTTTAAGTTTCCAGGGATTGTCTTTTGTTCTTTTTTTCATGCGCTTAAATTTTTATAATTATTTGAAAAAACTAATTAAATAAGTTAGAGCGCAAGCAAACACTTGCTGCGCTCGCTCTCTCATTAAAAATCTTAAATACTCCTTTTTTTCAAAGTGTTTTTAAAATTTGTTAATGTTCGTTTCATGCACTTAAATTTTTGTATTTGCTATTAATTCTGCTTCTTTTTTAAGATCTGCCGCAAATTTCTCAAAGGACTCGTCAAAATCTGGCAAATGTTTGGCGTACAAGGGATACATAAATCCCCCTATTTTTTCACTCATCCTAAAAGTAATGCTACTATCAGGATTTGATTCGAGCTTAAATATTCGCTTTCCCTGGCCATCTCCCCATACCATGCTTTTCTCCGGGATGAGTTCTCTTACCTTTATCTTAAAGGTTCTTTTCTTGTCTAGATAGGACTTTAATCTAATTTTCTCTCCCTTTTTAATTTCACCTTCGAGAGAGGTTACCGTAGAATTCCACCTGGGAAAATCCGATGCATTGGTCAGTAGCGCCCATATTATGGAAGTATCTGCATCTATCTCAATGCTAATTGAAGTTTGCTGGTAGAAAGGTTTTTTAATGGTAATGGCCTTTCCTCCCGATGTTGTAAATGATGTAGCTGTCATAGTTGTCAAAAGTTTAAATGCGTAGCTTATAATTAAATGATGCTACCTTTTGACGAAACAGCAGAAGAAAAGGATAGGATTTTGCTTATTTTTTTTTCAAATATTCTTCCATAACCTGTCTATTGTGCTCTAAATGATGTAGTTGTAACTCAGCTGCAGCTGACTCATAAGGATCGATTCCGCGAACAATTTGGGTTCTCAAATCGAATAAATGGGCTTTATCTGCCTTTTGTGCCTCCCTTACCATTTTGATTTTTACCAGCTCCTCTTCGGCTTTTTGATGCGGATTAAAAATACCGTTTAATTCTGTACATTGATGGCAAACGCCTTGCTTGTTAATAAGGGAACACCTATTGTCAAAAATTTTAATAAGTTTGCTTCTCCCAGTATGCAGGTGGTATTTGACCATGGCTTCATTGAGGTCCATAATTGTGGCAACCTCCCTGATCTTGAAATCGTAGATCTCCTTTAACAATACTACCAGATGTTGCTCCAGAGGTAACGACTTGGAAATACAGGTAAAGCAAAAAGTAATATGTTCTTTGATCTCAAAATGTCCCTGGGGCGATGTTTGCCTTATTTGCATGGCCTCCTGAAAAAATTGGCGGTTGCTCATCGCAGCTTCCTTGCAAATATCAGGGGCATTTTCAACCCACCTTTTCTTAGCTCTTAAATGATCTTTTGCAAGGTTTGACGCTATAGAGAATACCCAGGTTTTTAAAGTAGAGTTTCCCTTAAACGAATTAATATTAGACAATGCCCTGATATAAGTGTCCTGAATTATATCTTCGGTGTCATGTGCACTCGCAGTCAACCTTAAAAGGTAGGATTTTAGTTGGCCCCTAAAGCCTTCAAATTCATCAGTAAATTGCTCTTTCTCCATGATCCTTATTTTGGAAGGAGAAGTTAGGCATTTTTAAGATCACCGGAAATTAACCCATAAAGGGTTCTCCCTTCCCGGTTTCACAGAGTAGTTTAAGGCTAACCAAGAACCTACCCCAGTGGTAGGTACAAACGCCAAAATACTCAGATTCCTCAGTCCAATCGTTATGTGAGAATTTTAGAAAAGTGGCTCCCTTTCTATCTTCAAGAACAAATAAAACCGTTGTCCCAATCCATTCGTGATCACCATCTACGCAACGCCAATGTACCTGGGAGGGCTCTTCAAGTCTCGTAATCTTCATTTTCTTGAAATGCGAAGGGCCAAATTCAAAATGGTTTATGAAGCCTTCCTCTGGTTTTGCGGTGGCACCAATGGTCCACCATCCTCTCAACCCCTTTTCTGTGGTAATTACCTCATAAACTTTTTGAAGGCTACTGTGTATGGTGAAATTGTGTTTAATGTTTGCCATTGCGTGTAAACTTTCTTTAGTTTAAGACGTTTACCTGGCTGTGGTTTGGACAAGTGAGGACAAAAAAGCTTTGTTTTGCTCTAGGGCTGTTCCTCAAGATTGGCAGATTGCCCGCACAATAATTTCCAGCCGTCATTTCTTTTGATTAGCGTTCCGGATTCTATGATCCTTGGATGAGTTACCTGGTCGGCCGTATCTGTCATCGTACCACTAACAATGCCAGTATATGTCGCTATATCCTCGGATAACGGAAAGATTTCCAGGCTCTCCCACTCAAAATTAATGGCAGCAAATCCTTTGGCATTTTGTGTTAGGATAGCCTTTACAGAATCAATCCCCAAAGGTGCGGTATAGCCAGGAGGAACCCAAAAGAAGTCGTTAGAATCATCCAAATAGGGAAACTCCGCCATCAGCCCGTCTTTTGCAATAGCCGTATGATAATCCAAAAGCATTTGAACCACCTGGTCAGTGACTTTAGCTCTGGACCATTCTTTAGCGGCTTGCTCTTCTTTGCACGAGAAACAAACCATCAAAATAACAAAGCACAGCGCGAACCTCATCTATTCTTTTTTATAAGAGAAAACAGATAAGAACACTTATCTGCTTTTTAAAAATACGGTATTTATCGGAGTTTAACTACCTTACTTTTGTCTTTCTGTAAGCGAGAACCAATTTCCGGAATCGTCTTTAAACAAGGCTTCTGTAGCGTAGAACTCTTTGGTGGGAGGTTTGATAAATTCTACTCCTTTAGCTTTCAATTCTTCATAGGTGGCATTGATGTCATGGGTTTCAAAAACCCCAAAACCAAAAGTGCCATTTTTTATAAGCTCTCTAAATTGATCGGCGGTTTCTTTACTCATCTTCTCGCTTTCAGAGACGGGCATTATTGTAATTTCTAATTTTGGTTGGTCTGGCGCGGTTAGGGTTAACCATCTTCCTGCTTCTCCCATGGGAGCATCTGTATGGACTTTAAATCCCAGTTTACCCACATAGAAATCGTGAGCACTGTTTTGATCGAGTACATAGATTGCGGTGTGACTTAGTTTCGTGATCATATTTATTTGTTTTAATGGATATGAAACAAAACTAAGGTTGGGCAAACTAGCTTACTTCTTCAAAATTGCTCTTTTTCCATCCCTTGTTATCAGCAAAACAACCAGGAACATGCTTTAAAGGTCTGTGTTGAATAGATTGGGTTCGTAATTTATGTGCTTGCTTAAATTGACGAGGTGAAACTCCCAGAGCCTTTTTAAACAAGCCACTAAAAGAAGAGTAACTTTCGTAACCTACACAAAAACCAACATCTTTAACGGCGATATCCGAGCTTTCTAAAAGCTCAACCGCCTTATTTAGTAGTACCTTCTTTAAATAATTATACGGAGTTC
>JBFOMC010000015.1:0-17540 GCA_040830565.1 Flavobacteriaceae bacterium | reverse complement strand
CCCGTTTTTTCTGCTCGTGTTTTAATGATAAAACTACCAAAACCTCTTAGGTAAACATTGTCACCATTCTCCAAAGAAGATTTTACCTCCTCCATAAAAGTTTCAACAGTTGCTTGCACATCTCCTTTTTCAATTCCCAGTTTTTCTGAGATTCTCGATACAATATCCGCTTTCGTCATTTTAAAATTTTAGTTTATCTGTAAGTTTTTCAGGCAGGCAAATATATAAATATTATTCAATCTTTTGGCCTAATGAACTAATTTTAAGTATATAAACAATTACTTTTGCTCCCTAGTATACGGGAGATGTCTTTTTCTAAAAAAATTTTGCGATGGTACGGCTCAAACAAAAGAGATCTACCCTGGAGGAATACAAGAGACCCCTATAAAATATGGCTTTCCGAGATTTTGCTACAACAAACAAGAGTTGCGCAAGGCCTGCCATACTACCATAAATTTTTATCCCAATACCCCTCGGTCATAGATCTGGCAAATGCTAAGGAAGAGGAAGTGTTAAAACTTTGGCAGGGGCTTGGATATTACTCAAGAGCCAGAAATTTACATGCGACAGCCAAGTTTGTGGTCACTGAATACAACGGTCAATTTCCCGGCACTTACAAGGAATTGATAAAGCTAAAAGGAGTTGGAGACTACACTGCAAGCGCCATAGCTTCAAGTAGTTTTAACCAACCAGAACCGGTAGTAGATGGCAATGTTTACCGGGTTTTGGCTAGGTATTTTGGGGTAGATATTCCGATAAATAGCGGTCAGGGCATTAAATATTTTAAACAGCTCGCCAGGGAGGTAATGGATGCTGAAAATGTCCGTGAGTACAACCAGGCGATTATGGAGTTTGGGGCCATTCAGTGTGCTCCAAAGCGTCCTTCTTGCGAACAATGTCCCTTAAATTCGAGCTGTGTTGCCCTCAAGGAAAACAGCATTAATACCCTACCCCGAAAGCAAAAGAAGACCACGGTAAGAAAAAGGTATTTCAATTATTTAATAGTTCTTGATCCTGAGAATAAGATTATCATGGAGCAACGGCTGGGAAAGGGCATTTGGCAAAATCTCTTTCAGTTCCCCTTGGTTGAAACTACAGCTCCAATAGATATTGATACGATGAATGACAGGCTCCAAGAAACATTGGACATTGAGGATATCAGAACAGTAAAGGAGCTCAACAAAAAGGAGATTGTGCATAAACTTTCACATCAACACCTCCATACAAAATTTTGGCTGGTAATGGTAGGTCAAGAATTAGCTGACGGTATTGGCGCTTCTGAAATAGACAAATACCCGGTTCCCGTATTGATTGCAGATGCTATTAAAACCCTCAAAATTTCGTATTTTTGATTTCTTAAATTAAAGCTATGAGCGGTACATTGAACAAAGTGATGCTAATTGGGCATCTTGGTGATGAAGTGAAGATGCATTATTTTGACGGAGGGAATTGTATAGGGCGATTTCCTATTGCCACAAATGAAACTTACACCAACAGACAGACCGGCGAAAAAGTTACCAATACCGAGTGGCACAATATTGTACTTAGAAATAAAGCCGCCGAAATCTGCGAGAAATATTTGAGCAAAGGCGATAAAATATATGTTGAAGGCCGACTTAAAACAAGGCAATGGCAGGGCGAAGATGGTAATAGCAGATATACAACAGAAGTACATGTCCAGGACTTCACATTCTTATCGACCAAAAAAGAAAGTATGGCCGGAAACCCCCAAGCACCAGGGGTAGCGACACAACCTTCGAACCCATCCAACACAACGCCTCAAACGAGCCAGGCAGTTGGCGAGCAAGAACAGGAAGATGATTTGCCGTTCTAGAACCTTTAAGTAATTAAATTCTGACTCTTGGATCCTGATCCCCTCAGTTTGTTGATTAACCTTATTGCTGTAGACGCTGCTTTTACACTGAAGATTGTTGTTTTATTAATCTTATTGACCTGTTCTGCATTAATTTCAGGGGCAGAAGTGGCATTCTTCGGGCTTTCCCCAACCGATATTAATGCGATAGAAGAAGAGCGAACCTCCAGGGGTAGTATAGTGGTCAGTCTACTGGAGCGACCAAAAAAATTGTTAGCCACAATATTGATAGCCAACAACGCCATTAACATTGGTATTGTACTACTTTTTAGCGCTATTGGAGATACTATTTTTGCCAATATAAACTACAGCCTTTTCGGATTTATATCTGTCAGATTTTTGTTGGAAGTTGTTGTAGCTACTTTTCTGATCTTGATGTTTGGGGAGATTCTTCCCAAGGTGTATGCCAACAGAAATCAAAAGCAATTTTCGCATTTTATGGCCTATCCTTTAAAGGCTCTAGACTTTATATTTTCACCTTTGAGCCTGCCAATGAGGTCCGGAACCATTTTTCTTTACGACAAATTGGGGAAGCAAAAGTCTAACCTGAGTGTTGATCACCTTTCCCAGGCTTTGGAGCTTACTTCCGAGGGCGACACCACTAAAGAGGAACAAAAAATATTGGAAGGAATAGTGACCTTTGGGAATACCGATACCAAGCAGGTCATGCGTCCGAGGATCGATATTTTTGCTTTAAGCGAAGACATGAAATTCCCGGAGATTATCGAGGAGATAAAGAAACACGGGTATTCAAGAATTCCCGTATTTTCTGAGAATATGGACAATGTTTTGGGAGTCCTATACGTAAAGGATTTACTTCCTTATATCGATAGAAAGAACTTCGATTGGATTACCCTCATACGGGAACCATATTTTGTGCCGGAAAACAAAAAATTAGATGATCTTCTGGTGGAGTTCCAAGATAAGAAAAACCACCTTGCGGTGGTGGTAGATGAGTATGGAGGAACCTCAGGGATCGTTACCCTTGAAGATATCATTGAAGAGATTGTTGGCGACATTAGTGATGAGTTTGATGATGAGGATCTCATTTTTTCCAAATTAGATGATTTTAACTATGTATTTGAAGGAAAAACTACTCTAAAAGACTTTTACAGAGTGGCCAAGGTAGAAGACGAAGAGGATTTCGAAGAAAATAAGGGAGAATCAGAAACTATCGCCGGCTTTGTTTTGGAAATAGCGGGTAGTTTTCCCAAACGTGGTGAAAAGGTACATTTTAAAAACTATCAGTTTTTGGTAGAAAGCCTGGACAAAAAAAGACTAAAGCAAATAAAAATTACGCTGCCTTATGCGACATAGATGGTTTTTAATTTTAGGCTTTTTGGTCCTGTTTAGCAACTGCAAGGAGGCGGTGCTGCCAAAGCCTAAAGCTATGTTACGATTAGAATACCCTAAAACCTCCGCCGGAATTTTGGAGACAGACCATTTTTCATTTCAACTCAATGCGATGGCTAAAATCAAAGAGAAAAATGAATCCTCCTTAACGCTCGAATATCCAAAAATGAAGGGCTCCATTTTTATAACATATAAGAAGGTGGAAGGCAATCTTGATAATTTGCTCACAGACGCTCAAAAACTCAGTTATGAACATGTGGTTAAGGCAGATGCCATTGACCCCAAGGAGTTTGTAAATGAACAAGAGGGAGTCTATGGGATGTTCTATGAAGTAAAAGGTGATGCCGCTTCACAGGCACAGTTTTATGCAACTGATAGCACAGAACACTTTGTTACAGGCTCACTGTACTTCTATGCAAAACCCAATTATGATTCTATTTATCCGGCTGCGGTGTACCTTCAGAATGACATAAGAAGAATTATGGAGACCTTAAGGTGGAAGCAATAGCTTATAGCAGATAGTGTTCAATAACGAAATGCAAAAACAACAACTCCAGGATTGTTTGGAAAGGATACAAACTTATATCCATAATACCCCCGTCCTTAGCTCTCGCCAGATCAATGAGCTAATTGGGGCGGAGGTTTTCTTTAAGTGCGAGAACTTTCAAAGAATGGGGGCCTATAAAATGAGGGGTGCAACAAACGCTATTTTACAATTGTCGGAAGAAGAAAGAGCGCGTGGGGTAGTGACCCATTCGTCAGGAAATTTTGCACAGGCCTTATCACTGGCTGCTCAAAGCATTGGAGTAAAGGCCCATATTGTAATGCCGAGCTCAGCTCCCAAAGTAAAAATGGAGGCAGTTAAAGCATACGATGGTATCATCACCATATGCGAACCTACCTTAGAGGCCAGAGTGGCCAGTTCTCAGCAAATTCAGGAACAGCAAGGAGCCACCTTTATCCATCCCTCAAATGATAATGAAGTGATTCTGGGACAGGGTACTGCGGCTCTGGAACTACTTCAAATACACCCAAACTTAGAAGCTATTTTTGTACCGGTAGGAGGAGGAGGCCTTATTGCCGGAACCGCACTTGCAGCTCATTTTTTTGGCACTAACTGCAAAGTAATTGGCGGTGAACCTTTTGAAGTAGACGACGCTTTCAGATCGCTACAAAGTGGCAAAATTGAAGGTAACGAGACCACAAATACGATTGCGGATGGACTTAAAACCGTCTTAGGAGATAAGAACTTCCCGATAATTCAGAAGTATGTAGATAGCATTGTCCGGGTTACTGAGGACGAAATTATTACTGCCATGCGACTTATTTGGGAAAGAATGAAAATTGTGGTAGAACCTTCCAGTGCCGTAGCCTTAGCAGCCCTGGAAAGAGATAAATTCAAACATAAGGGAGAAAAAATAGGGATCATTATTTCCGGAGGAAATGTTGATCTAAAACACCTGCCATTTTAATTTACATTACTCGCCTTCCAGAAGTTTTTCCGCATTAGCAATACTAGAATTAATCTGATCTCTCAAGGCTTTCATTTTTTCCTCTTCCTCATTGAGCCAGGTTTGCTTTTGAGCATTTAACTCCTTGCCGTTCATTATCTCATCCGTGTCAAACTTGTTGCCAAACCCTTGCATCCAATCCATCATAGCATCCCGGGCTTCCTGAAGATCCCTGCGAGCCCCTTTATATTGAAGGCCTAGAGCCGTACTGTCTTCTTTGCTGCTGAGTTCTCCGGCAAGTTTGGCCATTGCCCCCATTTTTGGCATAACCTCGTCATGCATGGCCATAACCCGTTTCATTTGGGTCATATCTTCCTCGGCTTTTTTAGCTTCTTTACAAGAAACAAAGGACAAGCTTATGAAGAGCGCGATGAATACTTTAAATAATTTCATAAACATAAAATTTGGACTTCAAAATTACAAAAAAGAACGCCTGGAGAATACCTCCAGGCGCCTTAAAATTTAAGTGAAACAGTTTACTCAAAATCTGCGTCTGTAACATCTTTATTAATAACAGCTTGAAGCAACTTACTTTCAACGAGTTGAGGCCCCATGGTGCCAATCTTGACTGAAGGGAATTTTATTCCATCGACCTCTTGGTAATCCTTATAGGTAACCTCCTGATTTTGCGTTTGACCGTTCATGTTGACAACGGTGGCTTCTTTCACCTTAAGGCCGCTTTCTACGTCATAGAAATAGGTGGCCTGAAGCGCTTCTCCTGGCACTTCAATCTTGTATGCATCTTTTCCATCAACCTTTTCCGTGCCGGCTAATTTGGCTTTTTCACTAACAACAATCGCCTGCTCTGGAAAGATCCCCATTGCACTTTTCAGGTCGTTTTGCATTTGAGGTGGAAGTGGCACCTTATTGCCACCCTGTTTCATATACAATTCGTCTCCCTTAGCAATAACCCCCATCATTGGAGCATCATTCATATAGGTAGTTTGTGCGTATTTATCTGCCGTGCGTTTTTCTTCTGTTTTTATTTTAGCTCCCATGGCTTCACCTTCGTAAACCAACATTAAGGACTGGATCTTATCTATCTCACTCTTACCTCCAATAGCCTCAAAATAATTGGCGATGACACTTTGCACCGTCACCCCTTCTGGCAGAGCGGCGTTATAATCAGGCTTTTCTACTTTATCACCTGTTTTGCTGTAATATCTCACAGGAACTGTTTTACCATCAAAATCAACCTTTTCGAGATTCTCTATGACATCACTTCCCTTACCCACAACAACAACTCTCACCTTATCCATAGATAAGTACTTCTGTGCTGCTTTTTGAACATCTTCTTTAGAAATAGCATTTAGGCGCTCCAAATAGGTTTTATAGAAATCCTTCGGTAAATCTTCGGTTTCAATGTTCAACGCATATCGGGCAATGGTTTCTGGCCGTTCAAGGGCCATTACAAAACTTCCCACGTATTTCGCCTTTGCATTTTTCAATTCTTCATCTGTGACCGGCTCCTTTATGATTTTATCTACCTCTTTCATGATCTCAACCACTGAACTATCGGTTACGGCGTTCCTAACACTGGCCGAAGCCGTGAAGATGGAAGGCGCATATTTATCATTCCCAAGGCTGGAGTAGGACCCGTAGGTATATGCCTTATCTTCCCTGAGGTTGAGGAACAACCTTGCTTGTGCTCCGCCACCTAATATTCGGTTGGCTAACAAAGCATCCAGATAATCTTCGTTTTTCATTTTCAGATCTACCAGGCTTTGTACACTTACCTCAGACTGCACAGCATTCGGCATGTCTACAAAATTTATTTGGGTAAAAAGAGCGTCCGATGGCCGGGAGTATTGTAGAGATGGAGGCACGGCCTTAGTCCATGGCGTAAAATGTGTCGTCACCAATTCTTTCACTTTGTCAAATTTGACGTCTCCAATAACTACTAGGTAGGCATTGGCAGGAACAAAATAGTCTGCATAAAATTCCTTAACATCAGCAAGGGTAACATTGTTTACGGTCTCCTCCGTGGTGAACTCACCGTAGGGGTGTTTCTTTCCATAGGCCAGGGCATACTGCACTCTATTGGCTATGGAGGACACATCTTTCTCCTGGGTTTTAAGACCAGTGATTAACTTGGCTTTTTCCTTATCAAACTCTTCCTGTGTAAAATTAGGGTTGATGGCCGCATCTGCCATCAATTCTAAAATTCTTGGAAAATACTTAGATAGGGAAGTCGCAAAAGCGCTTTGTGAGCCAAAATTCAACCTTGCCCCAAGAAAATCAATTTCTTCATTGAACTCATCTTTTGGGATAGATTTAGACCCGTTCCCCAAAAGGCTCGCCGTCAGCGAAGATACTCCGGCCTTCTCTCCTTCGGCCACCGGAGGATTATCAATCCTTAATTGTATCGAGACCCTGGGGAGCTTATTGTTTTCAACCACCATAACCTTTAAACCATTATTGAGATCAAAGGTTTGCGGATCTTGTAAATTAATTTCAGGAGAAGGACCCGGTTCGGGCATTTTACTCCTGTCTATTTGCGCTTGAGCACCAAAGGCTACCAGGGCCATAAGTGCGAGGGTATATATCTTTTTCATGTTAGTGTTTAGTTTTGTACGGTTTCTTCGGGCAAATATTCCAGTTCTACTCGCTGGTTGGCTTGAAGGTATTTATTAGCAACCTCCTTTATTTCTTCTCTTGTGATACTTCTGTAAATATCAATTTGATTATTTATCAGGCTGGTATCATCATAGAGCATATAGTAACGAGCAAGTGAATTTGCAATTCCGGCAATGCTACTATTCGAATTCACAAAGCCATTCTCAAATTTATTGAGTAGTTTCTGATGATCTTTTTCAGAAATCAATTCGGTCTGGATCTTTACAATTTCCTCGTCTATTTCCGTAATGATGTCCTGAAGAGAAGTTTCTCCAACCGGTAGGGCGCCCAAGATATACGCACCATAGTCTTCCTGTGACCCGTTAAAGGCAAAGACCTGTAAGGCTTGTTTTTGATCATCTACCAGTTTCTTATACAGTTTAGAACTCTTACCGTCACTCAGGTAAGTAGATATCATATCCAAAACGTAGGCGTCACGCTCTGTCTGAGCAGGCGTTCGGTATCCCATCAGAATTGCGGGAATTTGAATGTTAGAATCGTGATATTTCGCATTAATGGTCTCAGTTATGGGATCTTCGGCATAGGTTTTTCTCTCAATTGGATCTCCTTTTGGTATCGGCCCAAAGTAGTCCTTTATCATTTTTTTGGTCTTCACACTGTCTATATCCCCGGCAACCACTAATACTGCATTATTTGGAACATAAAACTTCTGATTAAACTCTTTGAAATCCTCCAGGGAGGCGCTTGCTAAATGTTCAAGAGAACCGATAGTTTGCCATCTGTACGGATGCTTCTTAAAAAGGTTCACAAACATCTGCTCTCTCCATCTTCCATAGGGGGCATTGTCATATCTGAGCCTTCTTTCTTCCTGGACCACCTCGCTTTGTGTATCCACTCCTATTTTGTTTATGATAGGGTGCATCAGCCGCTCGGACTCCATCCAAAGCCCTAACTCCAAATTATTTGAAGGGAAGGTTTCATAGTAATACGTTCTATCCTGGGTGGTATTGGCATTATTTTGACCTCCGTTAGAAGATACTATTTTAAACCATTCACCCCTTTCAATATTTTTAGTTCCTTCAAAGAGCAAGTGCTCAAAGAAATGGGCAAAACCCGTTTTTTCAGGATTCTCATCCTTTGCGCCCACGTGGTACATTACCGCGGTGGTGACCACCGGCGCAGAGTTGTCCTGATGGAGGATAACGTGAAGCCCATTATCAAGGTCGTATTCTTCATAAGAAACCTCCTGGGCATTAAGGGTCATGCCAGCAAAAAGCATAGGTATGACCAGAAGTAGTGTTTTTTTCATTTTCATATAAATTAAGTGATTTTAGCTATCTGCCCAACATTAGTGTTGTTCTGCCGATTTATGTTACACGAATATAATTTTTTTACCAAAATAGGCGGGAAAACTCCGCTGCTTTAACAAGATTTTATGGGATAATTCGGTAATATTCAGTATTTTCAAAGGACCAACCGCAAAAACTCACAAAATGAAAAAATTTGCACTTCCCATTAGATTCGGACTTGCAACCAGTGGTTGCCTGATTGCTTATTTTTTGATCCTCGCTCTTTTTGGTCTTCATACCAATGTATTCTATAGCTTGTTCAATGGTGTAATTACCGGATTTGGCATATATGAAGCCATCAAATACTACAGAGATAAGGACAAGGATGGATTTACCTACGCAGACGGTTTTACGGCAGGGATGGTCACTGGATTCGTCGCTACCCTTGTCTTTACACTTTTCTTTGCTTTATATTCCACAGAGATCAATACCGGTTTTTTAGAACAACTCTCTACGGTTTTCTTTAGAGATTTTCAGAGTTTTGAGGGGATTGTGTTTTTTACTGTAGCGATTATGGGTTTTGCCACCACTCTTGTCCTCACGCTGTCATTTATGCAGCTCTTTAAGGCCTCTAATAATCTTAAGAAAAAATCGGTTTAAATTCCTGATAAATCACTTGTGAATTACCAATTTAGCAGTATATTTGCACCCGCCTTTGCAATATGTATTGTTGAGGTAATGGGGGCCCTCCAAAACAGCAGGGCATAAAAACTAAAAATAATATACACGCTATGTATGCAATTGTAGAGATGGCAGGGCAGCAATTTAAAGTTGCAAAAGACCAGAAAGTGTATGTTCACCGTTTGCAAGAAGAGGAAGGTAAAAAAGTTACTTTTAACAATGTGCTTCTTATCGAGGACGGAAAGAATATCACTATTGGCGCCCCGGCTATAGACGGAGCCGCTGTAGAGGCTAAAGTCGTAAAACACTTAAAAGGGGACAAAGTAATTGTCTTCAAGAAGAAAAGACGTAAAGGGTACAAAACAAAAAACGGTCACCGTCAGTATTTGACAGAGTTGGTGATTGAAAGTATTGTTGCCAAAGGCGCTAAGAAAGCAGCGCCTAAGAAAGAGGCAGCAAAAAAACCCGCTAAACCGGCAGCAGCCAAAAAGGAAGAGGTGAAAGCTAGTGCTCCAAAAAAAGCTGCCGAACCTAAGGCAAAAGCAGCACCAAAGAAAGAAGCTGCTAAGCCTGCAACCGATTTAAGCAAGCACACGGTTGCTGAATTAAAGGAAATGGCTAAAGCCAAAGGGATTGAAGGAATTTCTTCAATGAAGAAGGCTGACCTAATTGCGGCTTTAAGTAAAAAATAAATAACTACTGTCTCCTGTGAACAGGGAAACAGTAACTAAAATAAAGTATCATGGCACATAAAAAAGGTGTAGGTAGTTCTAAAAACGGAAGAGAATCGGAATCGAAACGCTTAGGGGTTAAGATTTTTGGAGGCCAGGCAGCTGTTGCAGGAAATATCATCGTAAGACAGCGCGGTACTAAGCACAATCCGGGAGAGAATGTGTATGCCGGGAAGGATCATACTTTACACGCAAAAATAGACGGTACCGTAAAATTTGAAAAGAAGGCCGGAGGTAAATCCTATGTTTCCATAGTACCTTTTGAGGCTTAAGTAAATATCTTTTCGCAAAAGATACGGCCCTGATACCTTGGTATCGGGGCTTTTTTTATGGCCAAAATCTGGGTGATAGTAGTTGAGAAATGATTCCTCATTCATTTTTTCATGAGCGTGCTTTTCAGTAGCTCAATAACCTTCTCTCCTTCTACGTCCACACAAATGGTAACCTCTGGTCTATTTTTCCATGGTTGCAAAGCCTCTCGCTCTTCATTGTCCGTGTCCCCCGTAGCTGGCCAGGTCTTTCCTTTACTAATACCTTCGCTTGTGTCTACCCGAATAGGGTGATGAACAGTCTTATACAGGTCCTTCTGCAATAAATAGGCGAACACCGAGGCATCATGAAGATAAGTGCCTTCAATTTTATTCGTCTTTCTAAAGAAATCCAGGTAAAACAAATAGGCTTTGGTCACATGTGTGTTTATAGGAGAGGAAAATGTTGCAATTTCATTGAAAGTTTCTCTGGTTAGTAAGGTTTTATGGGTAACGTCTAGCCCTATCATCGTTATGGGCCAACCCGCTCCAAGGACTTCATCTGCCGCCTCGGGATCATTGAGAATGTTTGCCTCGGCAGCCGGGGTAGCGTTTCCTCCGCAAAAGGCATTTCCTCCCATGATTACCACTTCTTTTACCTTATTCCGGATTTGGGGGGCTGTTTGTAAGGCTAGGGCGAGATTGGTTAAGGGACCAAGGGCAGCCAAGGTTACCTGCCCAGGAAATTCTTCAATTTTCTGAATGATAAACTCATGAGCCGGAATAGAGAGCGCTTTAGAAGGACTTGGTTCTTCCCAGGTATTCCCTTGGCCGTCATCTCCGTGAATAAATGGCACCCCTCCGGAAAAGTATCGCGATATAGGTTGTGATGCCCCTTTTGATACCGGAACATCTGTCCTATCCAATAAATGAAGAAGGCGAAGTGCATTGGTAGTGGTGAGATCGACATCTACATTTCCAAAGACAGTGGTGAGACCTAAAACTTCAAATTTTCCCGAAGCAAAGGCAAACTGAATCGCCATACTGTCATCTATTCCCGGGTCTGTATCAATTATTAGTTTTGTCATTGAATCCATTTAAGAAGGAGAATACGCATCAATTGTTTATGAGATCATTAGCTTTATCAGAAGGAGGGGTTAAAGTAAGTTTCTCGCTACTTCTTTCCAATTATTGACCCGTTCAAAACCATTGATACCAACATTATGGGGAGAGGTAAATAAAAAGGACTTACCTTGAAAATGCTCCAAATTATAGGCGCGATCATCAATGAGAAGATCTCCGTTTAAGACGTGTTTGTGCCCACAAAGAATGCGACGTTGCCAAGGGATAAAAGGAAAAAATTCATCTAACCATTCGCTTTTTTCCAGAAGGGAATTTGGAAACTGCATGGCCGCAGACGCGATATAGATCTCATACTTTTGGTTGAGCTTTTCTAAAACCTCCTGACTATCCTTAATAGGTCTTAGGTCTCTGAAGAAGCCCAACTGATTTGCATGCTGGCGTACACTTTCTTGATGATCTACCGGAACGTTTTGCCACACTTCACTTCCCAGACAATCATCTTTCGTTAAAGATGCTCCAAAATCTTGGTTATAGAGGTCTATATGGGCCCCATAGGTGTCTGCGATCACCTCATCCATATCAATAAATATTGTCATTCCTAAAAGTTTCTACGAAGTACGGCAAAAAACCTGCTACTATTATAAAAGAATTAAGAATTAAGAATTAAGAGTTAGGGGTTAGGGGTTAAGTTGGAATTATCTTGACTCCAATGTCATCAGGAATACAATTTGTTTAAATTCTGTTAATCCGGAAGGGAATAGTTTTAAAATAAAGTACCTTGTCCTTTCAATACACTTATGGTTATGAAAACAATTAAAATTATAACTACGGCGCTTATTTTGTTTGTGGCCGTAAATGTTCAGGCACAAAATAAAAAAGACCGCAAGATTATGAAGGACGCGGTGAAGGCAAAAAAGGATCTTCTTAAAACTAATTCGGGTCTGGAGAGGTTTTTTAAAAACTCGGCAGGCTACGTCATTTTTCCTAATGTGGGCAAGGGGGGCTTTATCATTGGTGGAGCTTCTGGAAATGGAGTAGTTTATGAAAATGGTGAAGTCATCGGGATGGCAGACCTTAAAAAACTAAATGTTGGACTCCAGGCAGGAGGGCAAGCCATTGTAGAAATCATATTTTTTGAGACAGCTGTAGATTTGAAACGTTTTAAGGAAGGCAAATTCGCTTTTGCTGCCGAAGCATCTGCTGTGGCCTTGAAATCTGGTGTGGCTGTCAATGCGAAGTACAAGGACGGAGTTGCGGTCTTTGCCATGCCCAAGGCGGGATTAATGGCTGATGCCTCTGTTGGAGGACAAAAATTTGGATATAAACCTTTTTGAAGATATCACTCCTATCAAACAAAAAAGCCGGTTAATCACCGGCTTTTATATTTGAAGTAGGGGAAGTTATGCGAGGTACTTTTAGTACCTGTAATATTCTGGTTTAAATGGCCCGTTCACTTTAACTCCTATGTATTCTGCTTGGTCCTCCCTTAATTCCGTCAGCTCAGCACCAAGTCGGGCCAGGTGTAATTTTGCTACTTTTTCATCCAGATGTTTTGGCAACATATATACCTTATTCTCATAGTTGTCACTATTCTTCCACAGCTCTATCTGCGCCAGGGTTTGGTTTGTAAAGGAGTTACTCATCACAAAGCTTGGGTGCCCCGTAGCACATCCGAGATTTACCAGTCTTCCTTCTGCAAGTACGATGATATCTTTTCCGTCTACAGTATATTTATCTACCTGAGGTTTTATTTCATCTTTGGTGTTTCCGTAATGCTCATTCAACCATGCCATATCTATTTCGTTATCAAAATGCCCAATGTTGCAAACAATGGCTTTGTCTCGCATGGCTTTAAAATGCTCAGCTCTTATGATATCCTTATTTCCGGTAGAGGTGATTACCACATCAGCGGTGGGTATAACCGTTTCCAATTTTTTTACCTCATAACCATCCATACAGGCCTGGAGCGCACAAATGGGGTCTATTTCGGTAACCGTAACAATGGCACCTGCACCTCTAAATGAGGCAGCCGTACCTTTTCCTACGTCACCGTAACCCGCTACCACTACCTTCTTACCTGCTAACATGGTATCTGTTGCCCTGCGAATGGCGTCCACCGCACTTTCTCTACAGCCATATTTGTTATCGAACTTGGATTTCGTCACAGAGTCGTTTACGTTTATTGCCGGCATCGGTAAGGTACCGTTTTTTACTCTTTCGTATAGCCTGTGTACTCCGGTGGTTGTCTCTTCGGACAGTCCTTTAATACCAGAGGTAAATTCTGGGTACTTATCCAATACCATATTGGTAAGATCTCCCCCATCATCCAGTATCATGTTTAAGGGTTGTCTGTCTTCCCCAAAGAACAGCGTCTGCTCTATACACCAATCAAATTCTTCCTCATTCATTCCTTTCCAGGCATAAACGGGGATCCCGGCAGCAGCTATAGCCGCAGCGGCATGATCCTGGGTAGAGAAGATATTACAGGAACTCCAGGTAACATCTGCTCCCAGGGCCACGAGGGTTTCGATTAGAACAGCTGTTTGTATGGTCATGTGAAGGCATCCGGCGACACGAGCACCTTTCAAAGGCTGCTCTTTTCCAAATTCCTCTCTAAGAGACATAAGACCAGGCATTTCAGCTTCCGCCAGGGCTATTTCCTTTCTACCCCAATCTGCTAGAGTGATGTCCTTTACCTTGTAGGGGACATATGTTGTGGTTTTAGTGCTCATATTTATTTTTTATTATACTTTAGTCTAAAGTAGCGTAGTTGCTAGTTTTGCGACTACAAAGGTAATGATAACCTAAATAATCTCATGCCTCTTTACAAAACTATAACAGTAGGGCCCAATAGCACAGTTTATGTATGGCAAGTCAGTGAAACTGAAGAAAAGCTGGCTAAGGGGGTGGTTTTAACTCCGGCAAGCCTCGAGCGGATAGGAATGATGAAATCGGAAATGCACAGAAGGGCGTATTTAAGTATACGTCATCTACTTCATGAGGCTGGATATACGGACCAGGATCTGTATTATACCGATGTTGGAAAACCTCATTTAAATGACGGAAATTTTGTTTCAATCTCTCATTCGCACAATTATACTGGGATCATAGTGAGCAGGGATTGGGAAGTGGGGATCGATATTGAAAAGCAAAGAGAAAAAATATTGCGAATTGCACATAAATTTACTCCTATTGCGGAATACCGCACTATAGCCAATACAGAAGCCTTAATTCGCAAACTTACCATGGTTTGGGGCGCCAAGGAATCGCTTTATAAAATTTATGCGACCCACGGCCTAAGCTTTTTACATCATATTATCATTAAAGACTTCGCGATGTCTGATAATAACACCAGTGGAGAGATACTCTATAAGGGAAAACTCTCAAATTATGACATTTCCTTCATAGAGTTTGATGGATTTAGCCTGGTATATGCCTTGAAGAATTAAGAATTAAAAGTTAAAAGTTGAAAATGGATAATAAATAATTTCATCCAACAATCTAACAATCCAATAATCCAACCATCTACAAACATGAACATCTCGGTAGAACTTACGCTCAGTCCGCTTCAGGACGATTTTGAGCCACCCATAATCAACTTCATTAAGCAATTACGAGCTTCAGGGCTTAAAGTAATAGAAAACCCACTTAGTACACAGATATATGGCGAGTACCACACGGTAATGAGGCTATTGGAGGCTGAAATAAAGGAAGCTTTTGAAGCAGTAGACAAAGGGTTGCTGCTCATGAAGATTGTTAAAACTGATCGCAGCGAATATGAGCCCCATTTTTGATTTCTTATTTGGCCAATACGACGATTACCAAACCCATCATACCGTACTGGAAATAATCGCTGTTTTTTTTGGACTGCTTTCCGTTTGGTTCTCTAAACAGAACAATATTTGGGTCTATCCCACAGGGATGATTAGTACTGCAATTTTTGTATACCTTTTGCTACAATGGGGATTGTTAGGTGATATGATGATCAATGCGTATTATTTCATCGTAAGCATATTTGGATGGTATGTCTGGACGCGTAAAGTAGACATTGATCAGTACACTCCAATTTCAAAAACTACAGCCAAGGAAAATCGCATTTCAATTTTCATATTCACAGCCACCCTGATCTTTGTATACATCGTATATGAGGTTTTTGATAAATGGACAAGTTGGACGGCTTATGTAGATACCCTCACCACGGCAATCTTTTTTGTGGGAATGTGGTTAATGGCTAAGCGGAAGATAGAAAATTGGATCTATTGGATTATAGGGGATGTTATTTCGGTCCCTTTATATTTCTATAAAGGACTTACCTTTACAAGCCTACAGTACTTTATATTTACAATTATTGCAATCTTTGGATATTTTGCATGGAAAAAGCACTTGAACAAGAACCCTCTGATATCATTAAAGTAGTGTTGTTTGGGCCAGAGTCTACCGGAAAGACCACGCTTTCCGAACAACTTGCAAGACATTACAGCACAGTATGGGTGCCAGAGTACGCTCGCGAGTATTTGCAAGATAAGTGGAATAATGAACGGAAGACCTGTGAGCCAAAAGACTTGCTGCCTATTGCCGAAGGTCAGATGAGATTAGAAAATAGTCTGGCTAAGAAAGCGACCGATTTGCTTATCTGCGATACAGATCTTTTAGAGACCAAGGTCTATTCTGAAGCGTACTATCTTGGTTACTGTGATCCTATTTTAGAGAAATACGCCCTAAAGAATACTTATGACCTTTACTTTCTTACCTATATTGATGTTCCCTGGGAAAAAGATGATTTGCGGGATAAACCTATGGAACGAGAGCGGATGTTCAACTATTTTAAAAAGACACTAGAAGAACACAAGCGCAATTTTATTATCTTAAAGGGAGATAAAAAAAAGCGTTTATCCAAAGCCGTGGCGGCCATTGATAAACTAATGTCAACATGATAAAATTTTCTGAAACCGACTTAAACCAGCTAAACAAAACAGGAATTTCTCGAGAGAAAGTACTAAAGCAAATAGATACCTTTAAGGAAGGAATTCCTATGATCCGCCTGGAAAAAGAAGCCGTGGTTGCTGATGGGATTTCAAAATTTAAAAAATCTGAAGAGCGGGCACTGGTAAGCAAATTTGATGCCTCCGTAGGTGATTTGAAACTTTTGAAATTTGTTCCTGCCTCCGGGGCGGCATCCAGAATGTTTAAGGCTTTATTCAATTTTTTGGAGACTTTTGACCCTGGCAAGGAAACCTTTACTTCCTATCTCGAGCGAACAAAGGATACTGAAATTGCAAGCTTTTTTAAGGAAAGGTCAAAACTGCCTTTTACTAAGGTGGTGAACGAGAGAATAAAAGATAAGGCCGAATCTGAAGACAAAGAGAAACTATTATTTGTTAAAGAATTGCTTTCTGAGGAAGGATTAAATTTTGGGTTTTACCCAAAAGGCTTACTGCCATTTCACAATTACGGTTCTTACTCAGCCACACCCTTTGAAGAACATTTAAAAGAAGCTGCTAAATATGCCTCGGTTGAAGACACTGCACACTTACATTTTACAATTTCACAGCAACATGCAGCGATGTTCAAACAGCAATATGTTGAAATTCAGGAAAGAGTAAGTCGGGAGACCTCAAAAAAGTTTCAGTTGAGTTATTCGTTTCAAAAATCCTCAACAGACACCATCGCAGTTTCATTAGACAATCAACCTTTCAGAAATGTAGATGGCTCTTTGCTTTTCAGGCCAGGGGGTCATGGGGCTCTGATAGAAAATCTTAATGAACAGGATGCAGATATCATATTTATAAAAAACATAGATAATGTGGTGGTTCCTCAATATGCCGAGGAGGTTGCATTTAGCAAAAAAGTTCTGGCAGGCCTGTTAGTAAATATTCAGAAAAAATCCTTTCACTATGCAGACTTATTGGAAACAGAAAACATTAGTGGTATGGAGCTTTCAGAATTGAGAAACTTTCTCGAGGATGAACTTAATGTGCGTTTTTCAGCCAAATTCAACAGTTATAGCCTTGGAGAACAATTGGCTATCTTCAAGGATAAAATAAACAGGCCTATACGTATCTGTGGAATGGTCAAGAATGAAGGTGAGCCGGGAGGTGGTCCTTTTTGGATACGCGATGAGCACAACAACGTATCTCTGCAGATTATAGAATCTGCCCAGGTAGATATGTCAAATCAAAGTCAAAGGGAAATTT
>JBFOMC010000014.1:0-6270 GCA_040830565.1 Flavobacteriaceae bacterium | reverse complement strand
CTACTTCTTCCATAGCTCCAGAACTTAAAATCTTACTGAAACAAAAGGTTCTTTTCAATATTGAGGGTTTTTATTTACCCTATGACTATCCTATTTGGGTAGAAAGACGGTTAGGTGGTAATGCGCTGGCTAACAAAAAAATGATAAAGGCCAAGAAGATGGCCAAAATACTAACCTATTTTCCCTACGTGCGTTCGGTTATGGTCTCTGGCTCCCTTTCAAAAGGATTTATGGACCGTACTTCGGATATTGATTTCTTTGTTATCATGCAGCCCGGAAGTATTGCAATTTCCAAATTTCTAATGGGCTTATTTAGGAGATTCTTTGCTCCAAAAAGCTTTTGTATAAATTTTCTGATCGATTCGGATAACCTTCATATTAAAAAACAAGACTTGTATACTGCCATTGAAATGGCTACCCTTATCCCGCTGATTGACGATGAACTGTACGATAAATTCATGAGGGTCAATATGCACTGGATACATAAGTTTTTACCTAATGTAAGCCTTCCGAAAAAGCAGTTCAGCCCTTTCAAACAACCTGGATTTCAGCGAATTCTTGAAGTCCTTTGCTCTTCGGCTTTAGGCAAGAAGTTAGACCACAAGCTAAGACAGCAATACAGGAAAAGACTTGCTAAAAATGCCGCCCGGGAGAGTCATGAAACCGGAGAGGTGGTTATACAGAAAGGGATAATTAAATTACACGGAAAGCCCTATCAAAAAAAGATCATGAATTTATATAACAAATATCAAAAGGACTTTTTTGTAGAAAGAGAATTGGTATTCAATGAAAATTTCTATGATTGATATTCTTTTTTCACATTCCTACTACTATCCCCTGGATAAAAAACAATGGAGGTTTGGAAAGCCATATCCTCCGTTGGGCACCTTATACGCTGCAGCTCTGATGCGCGAGGAAAAATATTCGGTTGATTTGTTCGATACTAACCTCAGGGACAGTCCGGCAGAAATTGTCCCCCTCTTAAAAAGCCAAAAACCAAAATATCTGGTACTTTATGATGATGGTTTTAACTACCTCACGAAAATGTGTCTCACCAATATGCGTGAGGCTGCATTTGAAATGCTTTCTTTTGGTGAGGCCCATGATTGTATAACTGTGGTATGCAGTTCAGATGCTACGGACCACTATAAAAAATATATTGAACACGGAGCAGATTTTGTAATACAAGGTGAGGGCGAGCTCACTTTGAAGGAACTTATTAATGCGCTTGAAAACGGTGGAACAACCACCAATATTCCGGGACTTATCTCTACAGTTGATGGAGAAATCTCAGTTGCTCCAAAGCGACCTGTCTTGCGAAATCTTGATGAGTTACCTTTACCGGCCTGGGACCTGGTAAATATGGATAGTTATAAGGCTGTTTGGAAGCAGCATGGCAGAGAATTTACCTTAAATATTGCCACCACCAGAGGTTGCCCGTTTAAATGTAACTGGTGCGCCAAACCCATCTACGGTAACCGCTATAACTCCCATTCTCCGGAATACATTGTAAAACATATACAGCTACTGCAAGAAAGATTTGGGGTGAAACGTTTTTGGATGTGCGACGATATTTTTGGACTCAAACCAAATTGGGTTCAGGAATTTAATAAGGTACTGCAAAGAGAAGCTGTAAGCCTCCGTTATTTTATTCAGAGCAGGGTAGATCTTTTATTAAAAGAAGACACTATTGACGCCCTGGTGCAATCCGGCTTAGAAGAAGTATGGGTTGGAGCCGAGAGCGGTTCCCAGAAAATTCTAGATGCCATGGACAAGGGTACTACTGTGGACCAAATATATGAGGCCACACGTCTCCTGAAAGAGTTAAAAGTTCGGGTGGCCTTCTTTATCCAATTTGGTTATTTAGGCGAGACTGAGGAAGACATCTCCAAAACAATAAAAATGATAAAGGACCTACTCCCTGATGATTTAGGGATTTCAGTTTCCTATCCGCTACCTGGAACGAAGTTCTACGAAAAGGTAAAGGACGACCTAAAGCTCAAAGCCAACTGGACAGATTCCGATGACCTGGACATGATGTTCAGCGGTTCCTATAATTCTGATTACTACAAAAAATTACACCGCTATGTGCATAAAGTGTACCGCCGAAGCAAGGGATTGGAGCATATGAAATTGTTGATCAAAAACCCTTTTAGATCTAATTACAAAAAACTACGAACTTCCTTCCTATATTTTTACTATGCTCCTTTGGCGGTCGTAAATTTATTTCAATTAAAAAGAATGCAACATGGCCACAGTTAGCGGTTTTGATACTGCCGCAGCCGTTTACGATGCCTCATTTACTCAAACCGAGATTGGCAAAATGCAAAGGAAACGCGTTTATGCCTACCTTGAACCCTATCTCAATACCACCACTTCCTTGAATATCTTGGAACTAAATTGCGGCACAGGGGAAGACGCTTTGTTTATGGCCAATAAAGGACATAGCATACTAGCAACCGATGTTTCTTCCGTAATGCTAAATACCGCAAAAGCCAAATCTAATAATCATCCGAATATTGAATTTCAGTTATTGAACATCAATAATCTTGACGAATTAGCTGTTTCCGAGAAGTTTGATCTTATCTTTTCCAATTTTGGTGGATTAAATTGTATATCGCCGAAGGAGTTTCAGGAATTCTTTACGAACGCCAGCGGTAAACTAAAAAGAGGGGGGCAATTTATTGCCGTTATCATGCCAAAAAAATGTTTGTGGGAAAGGTTCTATTATCTGTTAAAAGCCAGTCCAAGCAAAGCGCATAGGCGAAACACAAATGGTGGGATTAAGGTAGAGGTTGGAGAAAGCGAAATATTAACCTGGTATTATGATCCCAAGGAAACGGCAACTTTTGCTGGTAAATCATTTAGAAGAAGATTAATAAAGCCCATTGGGTTTTTGATTCCACCTTCTTATCTTAATGCTTTCTTTAAGAATAAAAAGGTATTCCTAAAATTTTTAGCCTGGTTAGAAAATAGGATATTCCCTTTTGGATTTCTAGGGACCTATGCAGACCACTATATCATAATACTCGAAAGAAAATGAGCCTCGTTCTTACCCACGGATATTACCTTGATCAAGATGAGAAGGAGCAACGTATTATGAAACCTTATCCTCCATTGGGTTTATTATATATTTCGGCCTATTTGAACGAAGAAGGCGTTGAAAATCATGTATTCGACACTACTTTTTACAACCAAACGGCTCAACTGCGCTTTATAGAAGAAAAAAAGGCGGATATAGTGGCCATCTACACCAATCTCATGACAAAGATTGAGGTTGTCCAATTAATTAAAGTATTGCGAAATAATGCTCGCTATGGCTTTCCTAAAATTGTGCTTGGCGGACCTGATATCACCTATAATTGCGAAAATTATTTGAAGGCAGGGGCGCATTACCTGGTTATAGGAGAAGGAGAGCAATCTTTACACGAGCTGTATAAGGCCATAATAGAGAAACGGCCAATTGCTGAAGTAGATGGTATAGCCTATTGGGAAGAGGAGCGGGTAGTCAGAACCGCTCCCAGGTTAAAAATGAAAGACCTCTCTGCCTTACCGCTACCTAATCGGGAGGCGGTTCCCATGGAAAAATACCTGCATGCCTGGAAATCTAATCACGGAAAGAGCTCTATTACTATTAGCACTCAGAGAGGTTGCCCATATACCTGCAAATGGTGTAGTACAGCTGTTTATGGCCAGAGTTACAGAAGGAGGCCAGCAAGTGCAGTGGTTGATGAAATTCTTTTATTGAAAGAGCGCTACAATCCTGATGCGCTATGGTTTGTAGACGATGTATTTACAGTGAGCCATAAATGGATCAGAAGCTTTCATGAAGAAATGTTGGCAAAAAAGGCAACCATTCCCTTTGAGTGCATTACCCGGGCAGAACGTCTTACAGATGAAGTACTGCATATGCTTAAAGAATCCGGCTGTTACCGAATATGGATTGGAGCGGAAAGTGGTTCCCAACGCATTGTGGATGCCATGGACAGAAGAGTAGATATCGACCTCGTAAAGGAAATGATCCGAAAGACCAACGCTATGGGTATGGAAACGGGTACCTTTATTATGTTAGGATACCCAGGAGAAGAAGAAGAAGATATCAACCAGACCATACGATACCTTAAAGAGGCCAACCCAACACATTTTACCATTACTGTTGCTTACCCCATTAAAGGGACTTCCTTATATAACGAAATTGAAAGCAAAATTACAGTAAAACCTGACTGGGAAACTTCCACAGATCGGGAGATTGATTTTAAGCGCACATATACCAAAAGATTTTACAAATATGCCCGAAGCAGGGTGGTGAATGAAGTGAACTCTGCCAGAGCTAATGGCGTTTTCGATTGGCTTAAGCTCAAACTTAAAAGTTGTTTTTCTCTTATTTTGATGAAGTATTACAGGCTGGCTTCTTTTCCCAAAACCAGATTGAAGATAGAATGACAAGGCAGATAGAAGAACGTTACAAAAGCACCTTATGCTATATTTTACGGTATAAAGAAAACCATAACAGATATAATACTATTTAAAAGCAAGCCGTTATCTTTATGGACATTGAAGGCGCATTTCTGTTAATCTTAAACTATGTCATATTTCAAAAATAGAATCAGACACATCATAATAATTATTCTAGGATTGTTCTTTTATACCATTCTTTTAACTGGGGTTTCAAGAGCAGTTTTTAGTACACCAAACGATGGTAGAAATCTGGTCGGAGGTTTTGTCTCCGATTTGGTGATCAAAAGCAGTGATATTTCAAAAAATATGCGGCTTTTATTAAAAAAACCGGACTACCTTTTTTACAACAACACAGACAAGGATGGCTTTACCTACTTTACAGAAGACATGAGTTCATACCCGAAGCTTCTCGTTTCTTTTAAAGAAGGCAGGTTCAATACCAAAGTTCAACTTCTGGATATAAGCTCCGGTGAGGTAGTAAAAGAATGGATCCCGGATGGTAAACAAATTAGCAAACTGTCGTATCATGAAGGGCAACCTAAAGAGTTCACTAAAGGAGCTGATTTAAATTTTGGTCATCCCGTATTTTTAAAAGATTCCTCCATAGTATTCCATACCGGGTTTTCACTTGTAAAGCTAAATGCCAAAAGCGAAATTGAATGGGTCAACAATGAAAATATGTTTCATCATTCCCTGGAGGCAGATGAAGATGGACACATTTATGCCACAGGAAGCAGTGCAGAAGCGTTATTTCATAATTATATGCTCGACAGTATCCCAATTCATGGAAAAAAACTACAGGAAAACATTCTTATAAAAGTTGACGGAAAGACAGGAAAAACCCTCCTTGCCAAAAGTATTATTGGCCTCCTGGAGGAAAATGGCCTTCAAGATTTGATTTATAAAAACGGCTACCTTACCAGTGATCCCATTCATCTAAACGATGTGCAACCCGCACTAACGGATGGAGACTATTGGAATAAAGGAGACCTACTGCTCTCTTGCAGAAGTTTATCAATTATATTTCTCTACCGTCCGGAAACGAATAAGATCATATGGTATAAACAAGGACCTTGGTTATCCCAGCACGACCCTGATTTTTATGGAACAAAAAGCATAGTGGTCTTTGGTAATGACGTCATTTTCAATGCCCCGGATTCCTACGTCTTAAAGAGAGGTTATCACTTTACAAATAGCAATAGCCAGGTATATGTCTATAATTTTGAAAAGGATACAACAACAACACCCTTTAGCAGACTTTTTAAAAATGAGGCCATAAAAACACATACCCAGGGAAGATCTGAGATCCTGCCAAATGGTGATATTTTTATCGAAGAAACCAATAGCGGTAAAATAATTTTCGGAGATTCTATTAAGAAAAAGGCAACTTTTGTGAGACGAATTGATAAGGAGTTTATTACGGCGTTAAAATGGGGTAGAATTGTATATTGATTTTTTTGAAATTGAAAAAGTCATGACATAGTGCTATAGTCATCTTGAATGAAATAGAATTAAGACCGAGATATCGATGATCAAAGGTTATATTCTCGATTGTCCCGTGATTTTGAAATTATCCAGGTTAAATTGGATAAGGCCATCCAAAATTCTACACTGCAAAATGAGCTTTTAGGGTTTATGATAAGTGCGTATCAAAAATACGGTTTCCAAAATCTGTTTAGGTGAGAAATCTTTCGCATTTTTTTAGAAAGGAATATGTTTTCCTAACGGGTCTTTTTTTTGCATTGGGCTTCATAGGAATTTTACACCATGAAATTTGGTTAGATGAAGCCCATCACTGGCTATTGGCACGGG
>JBFOMC010000013.1:0-5131 GCA_040830565.1 Flavobacteriaceae bacterium | reverse complement strand
AGTGACAGATCCTCACTTTCAAACAAATCATCACATATATGTTTCTTACGTGGCAAAGGGGGCAGGGGGTACTACCACCAAAGTAATTCGGGCGCAATTAGAACAAGATTCTCTTATAAACATAAAAACGCTATTGGTTGCCTTGCCCTTTACCGAAGGGCTTTTTCATTATGGCGGCGGTATGACATTTGGACCGGATAAAAAACTTTATGTGACGGTGGGTGAGCGCATATTTAACGAGAGTGATGAGCCAGATCCTCCTATAGCCCAGGACATCAAAGACCGAAGGGGAAAGATATATCGTTTAAATAAGGATGGTAGCATTCCGTCTGATAATCCGGATTTTGGACCCGATGCCGTCCCAGGAATATATGCCTCGGGAATAAGAGCAGCCCAAGGCATTACTCTGAATTCAGCAACCGGTCAAATCTGGTTCAGCGAACATGGTACAAGACAGGGCGATGAAATAAATCTTTTAAAGGCCGGAGCGAATTACGGCTGGCCTATTATTACTACCGGTAAATACCGAAGCCTGGACTATACACCTCCCGACACTAAAAACACTGAATTTACGGATCCTCGTTGGTATTGGTTACAGACTGTTGCACCTACCGGTCTAAATTTTTATTGGGGCGATGAGTTTCCTGAATGGAAGGGTAACTTACTGGTGCCGGGCCTTTCCAGAGGGAGTTTATGGCGCTTAAGAATTGAAAATGATACGGTAAAGAGTTTGGAGGAGCTTTTTGTAGACGCTCGTGAGCGTGCCAGGAAAGTGATTCAAAGTCCCGGAGGCAAACTTTATTTACTAACAGAGGACTTGAAGGATAGAAAAAATGGTAAGATCATCAGGATAAAAAATAGTGCCAAGTGATTTATTAAGGAAATCATCAGACCTTAAATGAAACTGCGCTAACACCTAAAACAAATCAATAAATAAACACTACTATGAAGTCTATTAGTTTAACATGCTTTTTGATCATTAGCTTTTTTGGATTTGCACAAGAAGAACAGAAAATTAAAGCCACGCTTGAAAACTATTTAAACGGCACTTCCTATAATGTTCCGGATCAAATTTCATCTGCATTTTATCCGGAGGCCGACCTCTTTCTTTCTAAAAAGGGCCAGGATATTTTTATTATGTCGGTACAGGAGTACAGTGATCTTTTCAAAAAAAGAGAAAAGGGTGTATTTAATGGACGAACTGGTAGAGTTTTAGCTATAGATATTTCTAATACCATTGCCATGGCTAAGGCAGAAATACAAATTGAAAAGGCAAAATTGAGGTTTATAGATATTTTTCTACTGAAAAAAATTGAGAAAGAGTGGAAGATCATAAGCAAAGCAGCCACAGAAATTCCGTGGAAAGATTGAAATGTTAGCTTAACTCCCTTTTAACCTCTCTTCCTAAATAGTAGCCAGTCACCAGGGTCGCGAGCAGATCTGAGATAGGAAAGGAGATCCAAACCCCCAATTCTCCAAAGTATCTAGGTAATATCAGAATAAGAGGAATAAAGAAGAAGCCTTGCCTGGTTAGGGTCAAGAGTAAAGCCGGAACAGCCTTTCCTATGGCCTGAAAGTAGGCCGCGCCAATAAGCTGTAAAGCTATTATAGGAGTAGCGGCAAAGACCCAGCGCATAGCCGCGGGCGAATGTTCCATCACAAAAGTATTGGTAGCCAATTCCAGTGCAGACATGTCTTCCCTGCTACTCAAAAATAAGGAGGCAATCTCGGCAGGAAATATCATAAGTCCAATAAAAACCAAAGTTGCTACAATAGCCGCATACTTGATAGCAGTATTAATAGATTCTCGTACCCTTCGGTATTTTTTAGCGCCATAGTTGAAGCCTGCAATGGGCAAAAAGCCTTGAGTCACCCCAAAAACAGGGAAAAGTGCAAACATTAGCATTCGGCCAATAATGGCGTAAACGGCCACCATGGCCTCTCCTCCAAGTCCGAATAAAATATTGTTCATTAGTAAATAGGTGATGCTTACCACTGCCTGTCTGGAAAGGGTAACAAAACCTAAGGCCCCAATTTCTTTTAATATCTTCCTATTTAATCCAAAATGAGGAAGTTTCAATTTTAGCTCCGAATCCTTAGAGAGAAAGAAGTATAGAATATAAGCGAAACACAGTAAATATCCTGCAGTGGTAGCCCAGGCCGCTCCGGCCATACCCCAATCAAAGACATAAATAAAAATATAATCGAGCAACAGGTTTCCGACCGACGGAATGATCATGGCTATCATGGCATTTTTGGGCTTTCCTTCGGCTCGTATCACCGTATTACCCATCATACAAAGCGCCAGAAATGGTACTCCATATAGTACTATAGTGTAGTAAATTTTGGCCGGAGCAAAAATGGCTCCTTTTCCCCCAAACGCAGGTATGAGGCTGTTGGTATAATAGAGTCCAAAGCCCACCATTACAACAGTGAGTAAAATAGTAATGGTGATTTGATTGCCGAAGGTCTTTAAGGCCTTCTGCTTGTTTTCTGCTCCAAGAGCTCTGGAAATTATACTACTTCCCCCGATGCCAATTGCCATGCCCAGTGCAGCAATAAAAAAAGATACCGGAAGTACAACATTAATGGCGGCAATGGCAATTGAACCTATCCAGTTTCCCACAAAAATAGAATCGACCAAAATATTCAGACTCATTACGAGTATGCCTATTGAGGCCGGAACTGCCTGTTTTACCAGCAGCTTACCTATCGGTTCTGTCCCCAATTGGTCCGAGGAAACTTTGGCCATTTATGTTGTTTTATCCTATTAGGCTGGCAGGGCTTCTGTGGTCTCCCAGGCTTCAATCCAGTCTGTCATCACCTTTACCCATCCATCGCCATCGTTCAGGCATGGAATGTGAATATACCCCTCTCCCCCTGCTTCCCGGAATTGATTTTTTCCTTCCATAGCAATTTCCTCCAGGGTTTCCAGGCAATCACTAACAAAAGCCGGAGTAATCACCGCCAAATTTTTCTTGCCTTCCTTGGCCAGGCGTTCAAATTCAAAATCGGTATATGGTTTTAGCCAGGGATCGTTTGGCAATCTGCTTTGGAAAGAATTGCTGACTTTGTCTTCAGAAAGTCCAAGATGAGCTACAACTCTTTTTGTAGTATCAAAACATTGGTGCCTATAACAGGTATTATGAGCGACGGAATTGGTGTTGCAACATTGATCGTCTATTTTACAATGGAATCTGGTTGGATCTGATTTGCGAATGTGCCTTTCAGGGATACCGTGGTAAGAGAACAAAATATGATCATAATCAAACCCCGATAAACCCTCAGCAATACGCTCAGAAAGGACCTTTATGTAATCCCTATTCTTATAAAATGCCGGAAGAGTGGTAATTTCCATTTCAGGGAAAAACGCTTGTTTCTCCTCCATCGCTTTCACCACAACAGTTTCATAGGAACTCATGGCATAATGGGGATACAGTGGCACCAGCAAGACCTGAGTAACTCCCTGATCATGTAATTCTTTTAAGGCACCTTTAATGCCCATACTTCCATAACGCATCCCCAAAGCGACAGGGATTTTAGAAATAGCGGCTACTTTTTTCTGAAAACGTTCAGAAATCACGATCAGAGGTGATCCTTCTTCCCACCAAATCTTGGCATAGGCCTCTGCGGATTTCTTGGGTCTTGTTCTGAGAATAATTCCTCTGACAATAATATTTCTTAGCCAGTTAGGTACGTCTATCACCCTTTCGTCCATTAGAAATTCATCCAGGTAAGGTTTTAGGTCTTTAGGTGTCGGACTGTCTGGCGATCCCAGGTTTACCAATAGTACTCCCTTCATGCATCTCAAATTTTGCTGCGTAAAAATACGACATGCATTGAAATTCCGTTAGAATTAAGCAAACTGTTTTCTTATGCCTTAATAGGTAAGAACAATGAGCCCCGAAAGAAGTATCACAAGGAGGTGTTAATTGTGAATCTGTTTGCACTATAGCCCCTTAATTTGGGCTAATTTATCCTAAATCTTTTGTTTTATGCGCTTAACCATCGCAATAGTATTTCTCTTCTTTTCAACCGCGCTCCTTTCACAGGAGAAAAATAGCCTTCTCTGGGAAATATCAGGTAATGGATTAAAGAAATCCTCTTACCTCTATGGCACTATGCATGTCAGCAAAAAAATTGCCTTCCGCTTAGACGATGTTTTTTATGAAGCCCTTGAGCAAAGTGAAAAAGTTGCCCTGGAATCTGATCCCGGAACCTGGCTAGAAAGCGACACAGAAATGTCTGATAACGGCTTTCCGCAAGACAATGGATTCAATGCAAAAGGTTTCTATACCCACTCATTTAATATTAAAAATCCAACCAAGGAGCAGTTGGCGGGTTATCTGGCTTTTGAAGACAGACTTATAAACAACATTCTATATAGAACCAACGAGTACTCACAGAATTTTGAGGAGGAGACCTATCTTGACATGTTTATATATCAGGCGGGTAGTAAGTTCAACAAACCTATTATAGCCTTGGAAGATCTGGAGGAGTCTACAGCTCTCGTTGGCCGGGCCAGCCTTAATGCGGTTAAGCAAAAACCTGATGAATGGTTGCAAAAGAAGATGCAGCGACAAGATCTGATGTTCCTTATGCAAGATGCCTACAGGGAACGTAATATTAATTTACTGGATTCCATAGATCGGGCGATGTACACGGAGCACTATTTAAAAAATATGCTGTATATCCGCAATGAAAATATGGCACATAGCCTGGATTCTGTAATGAAAACTGCCAAAGTATTTGCCGGAATTGGAGCGGCTCATCTGCCGGGGGAGAACGGGGTAATAGCGCTTCTTCGAAAAAAGGGTTACACCGTAAAACCTTTGGTCTCTTCCTCTACTGCAAAAGGGCAGCGTCTGAAGGAGGTTTTCGAGTCTAAAAGACGTGATAACAACTACAACACTTTCGCACCGGATGACGACTTTTTTTCGGTCCTCCTTCCGGCGAAACTCTATCCCGTTTCGGAATACATAAATACCACCTACCTTTCTCCCGACCTGGCCAACGGCAGTTATTTTATGGTGAACAGGATACCTACCTTTTCCTTTTTGAAGAAGGAGTCTGTGTATTCTCTAGAGGATATTGATGAATTGTTGTTCGAAAACATTCCTGGGAAGATCCT
>JBFOMC010000012.1:0-20188 GCA_040830565.1 Flavobacteriaceae bacterium | reverse complement strand
CAGTGGTGAAGATGAAATATGGGGAGATAGTTTAGGGGTTATTCAGCATGGAAAAGAAAAACTTCACGATGTACGCAGTATTTCCAAGTCTGTAGTTTCGTCCTGCATAGGACTTGCTATCGAACAAGGAAAAATTAGAGATGTAAACCAAAAGATTTTCGACTTCTTTCCGGAGTATTCCAATTATAATGTTGGTCAGAAATCTGCCTTAACCATTAAGCATTTATTGACCATGACTTCAGGGCTGGAGTGGAATGAGGATGTGCCATATACAGATCCGGAAAATAGCGAGATTCAAATGACTTCAAGTCCGGATCCCATGGAATTTGTACTTAGCAGACCTTTAGAGGTAGGTCCTGGTGAAGTCTGGAAATACAACGGAGGGACTACCCAGCTGTTAGCTGCCATTATAAAAAAGACAACCGATCTGTCTATAGCCGACTTTGCGAACAAAAATCTCTTTGAGCCCCTGGGGATTAACGAATTTGAATGGACACGCTTTCCTGGCACAGATATGCCCGCAGCAGCCTCAGGACTCAGACTTAGGTCTCGCGACCTTTTGAAATTTGGAATGTTGTATGCACAAAACGGCAAGTGGAATGGAAAGCAATTGTTATCAGAAAATTGGGTGACGGACTCTATGAAATCCTATATAACATTTGGGAGAAATAATAAGGTGGGTTATGGCTATCAGTTTTGGATATTTGATGGCAATACCATCGCTGAAGGTGAAGACCACGATATTATATCGGCAGTAGGTAACGGAGACCAACGTATCTATCTAGATAAAACAAACGATTTAATTGTTGTGGTGACCGCTGGTAACTATAACAACTGGACCATTAGAAAAGATTCTGAAGCCCTTTTGAGCAATTTCATTTATCCTTCTATTTCAAAATAGTCTATGATTGATTGGATAGGAGTCACCCAGCCCGGTATTCGGATGGTGTAATTCCTGTACGTTTTTTAAAGGCACTATTGAAGACAGATTTAGAGTTAAACCCCACTTCATAAAAAATCTCCTTTATGCTTAGCTCGGAATTTTTTAAATGTTCTTTTGCTTCTGCGATTCTGTAGTCGTTAATCCAATCGTTAAAGTTCTTTTCAAACCTACTGTTGATAATTTCGGAAATACGGTGCTCGCTCAAACCGGTTACCCTTGCAATTGAGCTGCGATTCAGATCTGGATTTTTGTATTCCTTCTGTTTCAGAACATAGGTCAATATGAAATCCAACTCAGACTCAATATCCGTTAACTTTTCAGTCTTATACGGAATTCTGATTTTCATTTCAGAAAAAGCCTGGGGCCTGGTTATTATCTGTTTTATCGCAAGGAGCAAAAAAGCGAAACAAAACAAATTATAAATCGTAGTATTGATCACAACGATCTTTTCCACCGCTTCGAAGTCCACACTCATCCAGATAGAGGCTATGACGTATAGAATAATGAGTCCGCCAAAACCTATGGCCATTGTCCTCATCCAATCTTTTCCGTGTTTTAAACGGGCAGACAATCTAATTTTTACCGCGGCAATAAAGTAGGACAGCAAAACAATTGTATAATAGACATTATAGAACCACTGCGGAGTTTCCGCTATGCCAAATCCGTGCATAAGAAATAGCGACCATAGTCCTACTTCGACAAGGGATGTGTGAAGCAGATATCCTCTAATTGGGACCTCATAAAATTTCCGTATATAAAAATAAAAGGTAGGCCCATACAACACCACGACAGATAAAGAAAATACGGCATAGATGCTCAAGCTGAGAACGCCGGCCAACATACAGAGTCCGCCAATAAGATGAATAATGAGATAGCCAAGCAAAATAATGAGATAGAGATTTCTATCACCCCTTCGAGCGGGTAAAATGCTCAGTATGAAAACTAAAATTATGGCGGTAGCTAGGGTTAGTGCACTAATAATAATTGGCCACATAAGACTGTCCATATCATATAAATCTACCTTGGATATTCCTTAAAGAGGTTCTGATTCATAAATCGATACCTCATATTATTGATCATTTAGTTTCTTAATCCCAAACAAAACAAATATAGAGTGAAATGACTTCTTGACGTTTGTTTTTCATATGGTTTCTGTGGTCAATACAAATAAAAATTTTCAAAAAGTCAAATGCAGTTTATAGAAATTATATTTCTCCTGAGCAGTTTCGGGATGCTTCTTGTCCTTTCCTTTTTCGGCAGTCGAAAGAACATTCAAAAACATATTCTTTTAGTAAGTCTGGGTGCTTTTTTAGTACATGCGATCTTTGAAGTTGTTCGTTGGCAGATGCTCTTTGTTTATTTGATTTTCATCTTCAATACGTTGTTGTACTTCAAAAAGTCTACAAGCCGTCTCTTTTTTAGAGTTTTGGGATTTACGTTCGCTCTAATACTTCTGGGAATATCTTTCATCTACGCTGCCTTTATGCCTATAAGTCAACTCAACGTGCCGCAGGGGCCATACCCAGTCGGCAGCTATACCTTTGCTTTAGTAGATAAGGAAAGGAATGAATTCCATACCTCAGACCTAAATGATAAAAGACAATTGCTGATAGATTTGTGGTACCCTGCCGTAATGAATAGGGATGCTACAGCCCGGACCTTATGGTCCGGACTCTATTCCGGGGAAAGTGATATCATCCACTTTTTTACCCGGTATTTGGAAGAAATACCTACACATTCATATACAAACTTGAGTCCGGCAGAAGGGTCTTTTCCCTTGATCTTATTTAATCATGGCCTTCAAATGTTTACTTCACAGAATACTTTGCTAATGGAACACCTCGCAAGCCACGGCTATATTGTGGCAAGTATCGGACATCCTTATGAAAGCATAAGGGTAGATCTAGGAGACGGTCAGGTTATACTCCCTGAGTTTGTAAGAAGTCTGGAAAACTTCAAAGAAGGTATGAACTGGATTGCCTCTTCCTCTAAACCTGTAATGGAGGCTCAAAAAAGAATGGAGACCACCAAAGACCGTCGGGCAAAGAGCGAAATCATGCTCAAGTATCTTGAGAAGGCGAATGAAATTAACGAAATAGTGACGGTCTGGACTAGAGACACTCAACACGTTCTGAACTGGTTGCTAGACCATCCATCCGACTTAGAAAATGTAATTCCACGGATCGATACCTCAAAAATCGGAATCATGGGAATGTCTATTGGTGGAGCCACAGCAGGGGAACTATGTAAGGTGGATGATCGACTAATTGCCGGGATCAATATTGATGGCCTGCAATATGGAAAACGACAGAGAGACAGCTTAAACGTACCTTTTATGATGGTTGCCAGTGATGATACTTTTGGACTTAACGATTTCATGTTCTTAAGAAGCAACAAGGAATATTACGACTATCATCTAAAAGGCACCAAGCACGTAGATCTTACAGATTTGCCTACAGTTTGGCCTATTCTTAAAATCTATGGGCAAACAGGAGAGCTGCCCGCTGCGCAGGTGGTTGATACTATGAACACTATCATACTGACTTTTTGGGATCGTCACTTGAAAGAACAAAAAGAAGGTTTTAAATTGTAGCCTAATTATTCACAATATAGAATTAAGAGGTGAAGCCAGAAAAAAGCGTATTGCTCCCACCAAAGGCTCTATTTTTCGATGTTAATGAATCGCTCCTGGATCTCGGTAGATTAAAAGAAGGCGTTGGAAAAGCCCTGGGTGGAAGAGGTGATCTGGTGCCTTTATGGTTTACCACCATGTTACAGTACTCTCTGGTAACCACAGCGGGGCGCCAATATACCGACTTCGGAACCATCGGAGCCGCGACCTTAAGAATGTTAGCTGCCAACCACGGCCTTCAATTAAGCGAGGTGGAGGCCAAAAAAGCCTTAAAACCTTTACTTTCTTTAGCTCCTCATCCGGAAGTAAAGGAGGCTTTGAACCTACTCAGAAATGCAGGCTATTTAATGATCTCTCTTACAAATTCGTCCAGGGAAGGAGTGGAGGCCCAGTTTAGAAATGCAGGCTTGACCGATTTTTTTGATCAACGGTTGAGCATCCAAGATGTTGGTAAATACAAACCGGAGCGAGGGGTATATGATTGGGCAGCTGAGAAAGCCGGTGTTGCACCTCATGATTGTATGATGATCGCCGCCCACGGCTGGGACGTTGCCGGAGCCATGTGGGCTGGTTGGAGGGGGGCATTTATAGCAAGACCAGGGCAACAATTATATCCTTTGGCGCCGTTGCCGGAAATAAATGAACCCGACTTACTTAAGATTGCAGAAAAGCTGCTTGCCTTAAAAAAGGATTCTATATGACCATAGGTCTTTATGGGCAAAATCAGTTACTGAGTCTACATCAACCTACAAAATCCGTTTTCTTCTACTTGTTATCTAAAAGGTGACGATTCAATTACCTAAAACGACGATTCAGTTGAAAGCTGTTTCTAACCGCCACTTTACCCCTCATTTTTGTGGTCATAATAATCTTCAAAACAAAAATTATGACTACAGCAACAGTTTTTACAGTGGCCAATTTCATGGCCATGCCCATGTGGCTCCTAATGATCCTCTTTCCTAAATGGAAACTCACTAAGCGCTTAATAGATTTTAAGGTAATTCCACTCTTACTTTCTGCGCTTTATGCCCTGTACATCTACCTCTCGGTCCAAGAAGGTGGAGGCTTAGATTTTGGTAGCCTCGCTTCAGTAATGGAGTTGTTTACTAATGAAAATGCGGTTCTGGCTGGCTGGGTTCATTATCTGGCGTTCGATCTTTTGGTGGGGATGTGGATGCTAAACCAAAACAAAAATCTGGGAATTCATCAACTTCTTATGGCCGTTTGTCTCTTCGGAACTTTTATGCTAGGACCGGTCGGCTTCCTTGCTTTTACGATGATCAGAACCTTTAAAAAAGAGAAATCATGAACCAGCTAAAAGTTATGCTTCGCACCGTAAGAAAAGAAAGTCCCATACTTTTTTCAATTGTACTTATCAATCTCCTCCTTACTATAGGTTGTATAGTGGGCTTACTAGTAGATAACAGAAGTCTTATGGGAGTGAATGTCTGGATAAAACCTCTAAAGTTTGCTATCTCTACAGGTATTTATATCCTAACCGTGGGCTTCTTAATCACCTTATACCCCTATACCAAAAGAAAGAAAAACATCATCAACAATATTGTTTCCTGGACCCTATTGGTAGAGATGATCATCATTGTAACCCAGGCGGCAAGAGGTGTTCAATCTCATTACAATATGAGTAGCCCCTTAGACGGAATGCTATTTGCAGCGATGGGAATTTTAATAGCGATTAACGTACTAATTATGGTGTTATTTGCTATAGACAGCGCAAGACTACGCTTACGCACTCCCAGAGCTATTCAAATTGGCATTCTCTTGGGATGGTTGGTGGTTATCTTTGGAAGTTGGGTTGGGGGACAGATGATAGGTCAAATGGCTCATAACGTCGGAGTGGCAGATGGGGGAGAAGGGCTTCCATTATTAAATTGGAGTACCATTGCCGGAGATTTAAGAGTAGCTCATTTTTTTGGATTGCATGGCATTCAAATAATCCCTTTATTCGCATTGCTGCTATATAAAAAGTGGAATGCTTCAAGCAAAGTGAGGATTATTTCTGTTGTTGTATTTGGTCTAGGCTACGCTGCGTGGATTGGTTTTACTTTTTATCAGGCAAGCAAGGGAATAGCATTGCTAAAACTATAAATGAAACCATGTTTTATAACAAGAAGAAGCGCATAAGGCATCTGGGGTTTGACGACTTTTGGTTCGTAATCATTGGTATTTTCTTGCTGAGTTTTGTAACAGATTATCTGTTTACTAACTCTTTTGGCCGACTTCCATTTTTTGCAGCTGTCCTAAATTGGTCTGTATCCCTGTTCTTTGCAACGACCAACTGGTTCATAATGAGATGGATTCTAATAGGATTAAGAAAAAGATACCCGAATTTCCAAGATGATGCCAAGCGAATAACACTTTTTTTTCTCGCCATAGTAGGTACTGTGGTAACAGTAGATCTTATTGGAAGTGGTTTGCTGAAACTAATTATCGGAGAAAGTTATAATCACCCCAACCGATCAAGACTATTGCTCCCGGTTATTTTGGTAAGCACCATGACCATGGCTATTTACGAAGCCATTTACTATTACAACAGATTAAAAAAATCTATCCGAGAAGAAGAACAGGCCAAACAGGCCATAGTTCAGGCACAATTAGATGCTTTACGAAACCAGGCTCAACCTCATTTTTTCTTTAATAGTCTAAACACCTTAAGAGATATTATTGACCAGAATTCTAAGGAGGAAGCCAAGGAGTTCGTAGATAAGTTGGCCGATGTTTTTCGTTTCATTTTAGACTCTGGAACTGTGAATTTGATCTCCTTGAAAGACGAACTAAAATTTGCCAAGGCTTATATACACATTCAGGCCGAAAGATTTGGGGACAACTTGAAGGTTCGCTGGAACATTTCAGAAACAACTTTAGACCAAATGATCGTTCCTATGAGTTTGCAGCTTTTATTAGAAAATGCTATTAAACACAATATTATATCCACAGCCAATCCTTTAGAGATAATTGTAAATACCGGGGCCGGAGAACTGTCGGTAGAAAACGAACTACAACCTAGGTCAACACGACTGCCTTCTACCAAATTGGGGTTAAAAAATATTGAAAAACGTTATGCCTTAATTGCTACAAAGCCGGTGAAAATCGAGAAGGATAAGAATAAATTCATCGTACGCTTGCCCTTGTTAACTACTCAAAATAAAACCAAAAGTCATGCAGATACTAATCATTGAAGATGAAGCAAGAGCCGCTCGTCAGTTGCAGCAGTTATTGACCTCCTGTAGTTTCCAGTACGAGCTACTGGAGGTGATTGACACGGTTGTTGATGCTGTAGAATGGTTTAAGACAAACGCTACACCGGACCTGGTTTTTATGGATATTCAACTAGCTGACGGGATTAGTTTTGAAATTTTTGGAAGAGTTAGTGTAGAGGCCCCTATCATCTTCACCACAGCTTTTGATCAGTATGCCATACAAGCCTTTAAGGTGAATAGTATCGACTATCTTTTAAAACCCATTCGGCAATCTGATTTGAATGATGCCCTGGTTAAGTTTGAAAAATCTAATAGACCAGCGGGTATTAATACCGAGGTCCTACAACAACTTATGGGCAGTTTAAGGGGGTTTGAAAAGCGTAACAACATTCTGGTTAAGGAAGGTTCAGGTTTTGCGCAAATCTCGGTATCGGAACTGTCCTATATTTATTCCGAAGACAGTATTACTTTTGGGGTAAGTGGAGCTAAGCGCTATATTATTGACGAGACCATGGATCAGTTATATGAATCTTTGGATACCTCGGATTTTTTTAGGATCAACAGAGGGCAAATTGTTGCCAAAAAGGCTATAGTGAAGATTGACCGCTATTTTAATCACAGATTAAAATTGTCTGTTAATAATACTCGTGACCAGGAGTTCATTGTAAGCAGACAAAAGACGAGTAGTTTTAAAGATTGGATGAATAAATAGCATGGTGATCATTAAGTTCTTTGTTAAATATCATATTTTCGGCATGCTATGAAAGAAAAAGTCATTAGACCAAGGGAAGTATATAAAAGTTGTTTTTTTGTGGGATGTGCCGCCATCATTATTTTTATTTTAATTGCCCTGGGTTATTTCTTTTGGCCTTATACTTTGGAATAGTGGTTTACCAAGCTTTTTCTCCAGTATCCAAAGTTTTTCTCTGACGGAATTATCATTTCAACAGCTTTTATGACCGCCATTGTCTTATTTAGCCCAAAATCTAAATAAGTCATTATGTTGAAAAAATATCCAATACTAAAATGGACCTTACTTACGCTTCTTGGTATCATTGTGCTACTTGTTTCTTTCGGATTTTGGTTCAGAAGCTTACTTCCTCCTTTAAATACTAAAATAGAAACGGCGGTTGTTGAGGATCTCCCTTACCTCACAGATAGTCTCCCAGTACAGCGAGGAAAGATTCTTACGGTAGTCACAAGCACAGCTATTATGGGGAATAGCGGAAAGCCAACCGGCTATGAATTAACAGAATTGGCACGCGCCTATTATGTGTTTACCGCTAATGGGTTTGAGGTAGATGTAGCAAGTCCCCTCGGAGGTAAACCTCCTGTGGTCATCGATGATGAGGACATGGGAGTTTATGATTTTGCTTTTTTAAACGATCCAATTGCACAACAAAAAGCGAATAACAGTATTCCCATAGAAGAGGTGGTTTCTGAAGACTATGATGCGGTGTTCTTTGTTGGTGGGAAAGGGGCGATGTTTGATTTTCCTGAAAATAAAACCCTTCAGGCACTCATTAAGGACTATTATCAATCTAATAAAGTAATCGGTGCGGTTTGCCACGGTCCGGCGGCTCTGGTCAACGTAACCTTGAATAACGGCAGTGCGCTTTTAAAAAACAAAAGGGTAAGCAGTTTTACCAACGAGGAAGAACTTTTGTTAATTCCTGACGCTGCCACGATATTTCCTTTTCTTTTAGAAGATCAATTGGTTGCCAGGGGTGCTAGCTTTAAGGCTGGTGAAATGTATTTGGAAAAAATAAGTCATGATGCCAATTTGATAACCGGTCAAAATCCCTGGTCTGTATGGGCTGTTGCAGAGGCTATGGTTCACGAGCTAGGCTATACCCCTAAGGTAAGACCCATTACTGACGAAGAAAATGCGGTTAAAATATTAAATCTCTATCACGATAAAGGTACACAAAGCGCCAAAGAATTGATTAAGCAAATGTCTGAGAACAAGAAAACTCCGATCAGCAGAATACTTATTGCCAAGCATAGTATCATAGCTGCGATGCAGGGAGAAGTCGGTAATTTCTATAACATCATTCGCCTGGTAGCTTTCGCAAAAAAGATGGAAACGGTACAAAGAGAATAGTTTTAAATTTGAGAAAAATTATTAAGTGGATTTTTTAGAGATACTTCTCGTTCTCATTAGTGGTGCCGGATTACTTCATGGCGTATTCTTCGCCGGTTACTTGTTTTTCTTTAATAATAAAAGAAGTCTGGCCAATTTGATTCTGGGGCTCATTCTGGTTATTATGGCTTTCCGAATCGGGAAATCAGTTATGCTATATTTTGGAGATGATTTAGAACCGCTATTCATTTTTGCCGGATTATCTCTATTGCTAATGATCGGGCCCTTACTACGTTGGTACGTTATAGCCATGACCACGCCTAATTTTAAATCACCAAAATCGTATTTGGTAGAGCTGACTCCCTTCCTTTTGGTATTTATGATGAGTCTATTTATCGATAAAGATTGGTTCAATGAACACAATAAAACGGCAATTGTCCTATTTGCAAGCAGCATCATTTTTATCTACTTGCATCTGGCTTTTTATATTTTTATTGCTTCCAGACAGGTCGGTAAAAGAAGAAAGGAACACCCGGAGTCACAACGCACAAGGTCCCAGGCAGCTGTCTTAAAGTGGTTGCGATTTTTGCTTATTGGTTTTGTATTGATTTGGATTTCCTATGTTCTGAATATCATTGAAGATACTGTGCCCTACATTGTAGGTCCTATTGTGTATTCCATGGTCATCTACTATTTGAGTTACGTGGCCTATAAACTGAAAAGTACCACAATGGACGGCGATGTTTTTGAACAAAGTGATCGCGCAGCCTTGTTTGACCAGATCAGCAAAATTATGGCAAAAGAAAAAGCCTACCTTGAACCCGAAGTTTCTCTGGCCAGCTTAAGTAAGCGGTTAAGCACAAGTAGCCAAAAGACTTCAGAAGTCATTAATCAGTACGCCAAACAGAATTTTAACGATTACATCAATTACCATCGCATTCAGGAGGCTAAAAAACTGCTAACAAGTGAACATGCAGAAAGATTTACGATTTCCTCTATAGCCTTTGATATTGGGTTTAGTAGCCTGTCTTCTTTTAATACCGCATTCAAAAAATTTGAAGGGACAACGCCTTCCAGGTATAGAAATAATGCTTGATGTAGTTTTCTAAGTCTTTCTATAATTTAATATACGTACATTAGTTTTCAGTGTACAAATATGTCTGAAGAAATACCTCACATACAATATCGGTCTGGTCAGGGGAATGCCATTGAAGGTATTGAGATCATCACGCTGAAAAACCTGAAGAAAAGAAAAGACAATTTCGATCATCATCCTGAAAAAGCGCATCAATTACACTTTTATAAGCTGTTCTTTTACACCAAGTGACAAACAGAACACTTGGTAGATTTTGTCTGGCACAAGGCTAAGAAGAACAGCTTGTTTTATCTTTCAAAAGGGCAAATAAATGCTTTTAAGTTCACTGAAGGTCTTGAGGGCTTTATTATTCTTTTTACCGAAGAATACTTTAAAACACAACTAAATAAACTTCCAAAAAATGCCGTAATTAGGTTGTTTACGTCACATTTATTCTCACCCAAGATTCAGGTGCCGGAAAGTGCCAATGTAGGAAGTTATATTCACTTCTTATTTGAAGAGTTTTACCATGATAGGGATGAATTCAATAAGAAAAATATCGTAGACGCCCTATATACCATTATCTTTTCAAAACTGGAACAACTGAAACAGTATCAGACTTTTCACCTTACCGAAACCGATAAATTGGAAGCTTTTCTGAAATTTAAATCCCTCTTGGAAACACATTTTAGGGAAAGTCGGAATGCCGACTTCTATGCAAAAAAAATGCATATAACTTATAAACATCTAAACAGCATTTGCAAGGATGTCGCAGATGTGACTGCTAAAAAGTTCATTGATGAGTTCATGATCCTTGAAGCCAAAAGACAACTCATCAATTCTAATATTAAAAGCACAGAGCTTGCCTTCTCATTGGGCTTTGAAGAGCCTACGAATTTTGTAAAGTATTTTAAAAAGTATACGGGATTTACCCCAAATACTTTCAAAAAGAACTATATCTAGAATAGAGAGGTTCGATATTTACCATTTTTATCTTCATTTTTACCGCTATAGCCAGCGCATTCCACAATACTTTTGATTCCAGTTTAAATACAATACTTATGAAAAAACTCGCATCTGCGGTTGCACTAATGATCACTTTAGGGGGCTGCAAAACAGAAAAAAAAGAAAAGGTAACTACAAATCAAAAAGAACAAGAAATCATGGAATTGTCTAATAAAGAGAAAGCAGTGGCTTTATTAAAAAGTCTCGAAACAGGGGATCAAACTGCCGTAGGTTATATTGATGCAAACAAATACATTCAGCACAATTTGGCTGTAGCCGATGGCCTGGAGGGTTTTGGGGCGGTCCTCCAAAATGCTCCGGAGGGTGGTTTTAAAGCAGAGATTATAAGGGCTTATGAAGATGGCGACTATGTCTTTACGCATACCATATATGACTTCTTCGGACCCAAGGTAGGCTTTGATGTCTTTAGGTTTGAAAATGGAAAAATTGTGGAGCACTGGGACAATCTTTTGCAAATTATGCCCCCCAATCCAAGTGGTCATACACAGACCGATGGTCCTACAACTTCAGTTGATCTTGATAAAACAGAGGCAAATAAAACTCTGGTAGGCGATTTTGTAAATACCATTTTGATGAAGGGAGAAATGGACCAGGTAGGAAACTACATAACCGAAGGTGAAGCCAATTACATTCAGCATAACCCCGCGGTTGCTGACGGCCTATCTGGTTTGGGGAAAGCCCTGGAAGGCATGGCCAAGCAGGGCATCTACATGGTCTATGACAAAACTCATAAAGTTCTTGGCGAAGGAAATTTTGTACTGACCATAAGTGAAGGTACCTTTGCAGACCAGCCTACTTCCTATTACGACTTATTTAGGGTGGAAGACGGAAAGATTGTAGAGCACTGGGATGTTATGGAAACCATTCTTCCGGAATCTGAATGGAAAAACACCAATGGAAAATTTAATTTTCCTGACTAGGTCTTTTTAAGTGTAGTATAACAAAAGATGATATCTTCCGTATGTAGAAATGGCTTTGATCATGAGTAATTACAAAATACCTCCACAAACCAGAATTGGCCATGTTCATCTAAAGGTGGCCGACATAAAACGTGCATTAGAGTTTTATCACGGTTTGTTGGGATTTGAGGTCACTACTTACCATGGAGAAGATGCTGTTTTTATATCGGCCGGGGGATATCATCATCATATTGGTTTAAATACCTGGCAAAGTAAAAATGGACCAAGACCTTCAAAAAATGCTACCGGACTGTTCCATACCGCGATTTTATATCCGAATCGTAAAGATTTGGCGATAGTTTTAAAGCGACTGAATGAAAGAGGTTATCCCTTGACCGGAGCAGCAGATCACGGCGTCTCTGAAGCTCTTTACCTGGATGATCCGGACGGCAATGGCGTAGAACTGTATTGGGATAGACCCAGGGAGCAATGGCCAAAAAAAGTGGATGGAAGCCTGGATATGTACACGAGACGCCTTGATCTCATCGATCTGCTCAAAGAATTAAACGATTCGGAATGAAGTAGGCCCTGAGAAAGAAACTATACTATGCCTACCACTGCGAGCCTCCAACGCAGGTGCTCTAATCTCCCGAATCAGACGGGATCATGAGATTGCTTCATCAGACCCAAGGCCTGATTCGCAATGACGAATGAGCAGTTACTTGTGGCATCTGATGAATGGTGATCAACCTATTTCAGGAAAAAGAAAACTTAGACTAGGCCAAAATACTCTCATGTCCGGAGTCCTTAACAAAGAGGCAGGAACTTCTTGTCTTGGCAGACATTTTGGTAACAAAGTCGTACTTCAGATCCTCATCCATTCCAAAGATGTTCAAATCGGCTGCAGGAGCATTAGCAATTACGTCATTAAAGTTTCCTATGTGCACCTCGATGAGGGTTTCAGGGAGTCTAGCCAGATTGATCAGTAAATTCAAAAATTTACGGGCATTTTCTTCTTCGGAAGGATCACGGATAACAGTCACCAGCCTAATACGAGCCCCCCAATTCATTTTCAGTTTATAAGCAATGAGGATAGACAGATCCAGGTTGCCAATATCCCAGCCCAGGTCCCATTTAGTTTGGCGATCACTGACCCAGACATTGATGGTATTCCGCTGTCCTAACAAGGCTGTAGGATGCGAAATGAACAAAAGCACCCCTATTTCTAAGCGGATAGATTCTTTCATTACGGGTTTCAGTTCATTCTCATAGTCGTCATGATCCTGTAAATTCAAAAAGACAATATTGGGTTTAAAAAACATCCCTTGTAGTGCCTGACTGCTGTAATTGATGCCCTTGGCAAACTCCATAGTATGAATAACCGAAGAGGACGAAAACACCTCTTTTTGCCTAAAAGAGGCAGAAATACCCTCTAGTTGGGCAGCGAGGGTACTGGTTTCCGAAAAAGGCTCAATGCCTAACAGCTTAATAGAGCCTTTTGGTTTAGCGATATTCCTTAAAAACTCAAAATTTCCTTTTAATCCACTTATATCCCGGACAGGCACCATTAGATTGGCCTTCCATGCCCGTTGCTGCATATTTTTCATGCCCCAGGTATGCTTCGCGGCCCATTCTGCAAAGGAGACAAAAAGACCGGAACGCACATCCTCAAAAGGAGTCTCCAGGTTTTGCCTGGACAAATACCAATACACCATCAAAACAATCATGATAGACACCAAACTAACCGTTGGATTGATAATGAACATGGCAAAAACCGATGAGATCAATCCTATCCAGGGAACCCATCTGTGAATCTTAAATATGGGTCTGTAACTTATAAGTCCCAGCTTCTGCTCAATGATCACCACTATGTTGATCATCGCATAAGTGATCAGGAAAAATAAGGTCACCAGAGGTGCAACAGCATTAATATTTCTCAATAAGAGAGTTACAAAAATTAGAATCCCGGTCACCAACATGGCATTTCTAGGCTGTCCGTTAGCACTTTGCCCTGCTAAAAAATCAGAAAAAGGTAAGACCTTATGCTCGCCCATGGCAAATAAGATCCTCGAGGAACCTACTATGGAGGCTAGGGCTGAAGAAAAAGTGGCCCCCAGTATTCCGGCAAGTATCAGAGGGCCAAAAAAGGCCTTTTCTACCATGATGTAATAATTAGACACCAATTCTGTTTCCGAAGCACTTCGGGCAATCCAAAAAGCAAGCAGCATATAGATCAGAAAGCTTACTCCAATTGCCCAGAGCGTACCATTGGGAATACTTCGTTTAGGATCTTTGAGTTCTCCAGACATGTTGGCCCCGGCCATAATACCTGTGGCTGCCGGGAAGAATACCGCAAAAACGATCCAGAAATTACTGCCGCTAAAACCATTCTCAGGAGAACCTCTAAAAGTTCCCCAACCCAGTGCATCACTGGTGGGGATCGTCATGGAACCCTCATAGGCGGCAATAACTATGGATATTAGAGACAGGGCGATAATGCCCATAATAATAAACTGTGTCTTGATCGCCAGATTGGCACTTACGTAAGCAATAGAGATAAGCACAGCAAATACGACAATGTCTACCAGAAAGGCATTGTGATCTGGAAATATGCCTATCCAACCTTCCCGAAAACCGAAAATATACATAGTCACTGCCAGACCCTGAGAGATATACCTCGGAATTCCCAGGCTGCCACCAACTTCTAAACCAAGGGCTTGTGATACTATGGCGTATGCGCCCCCGGCGCCAATACGGATATTGGTGGTAATGGCCGACATGGAAAGTGCAGTACAGAGCGTAATTAAAAAGGAAATGAGAATGATGAGCCAGGCACCTAAAAGTCCGGCATTCCCAACAACCCAGCCCAGACGTAAGTACATGATAACGCCTAGTATGGTTAAAAGGGTAGGAGTAAAGACTCCTCCGAAAGTTCCGAATTTTTTAAGGGTTTTGGTTGGCTGCTCCATCAAAAAGCCTTGCTATTTGGAGCATTAAAATAGTAATTAAAATGTCATCCGACTTACTTTTTTAGTTTTAAATGGCTCCCTTGGTCTGCTAGCCTGACCATTGTCATATTATAGACAATCCTTCTGCCCTACATTAGATTTAAAATAGTAGGTATGAAAACATCAAAACATAGGTATTACATCCTAAAGTACTTATTAACTTTTCTGGTTCTGGCCGTTAACACTTCTATTGCACAGGCTCAATCCAATGAAAACCCAAATGAAAATGTAGTGTATTGGCATATCAAAGCAGTGCTTCCTGAAGCGAAACTATTAGACATTAAGGCCATAGATAAGGAAGGTAACTATTATGACGTAAAAGCCATTCAAAAGAGTTTCAACATTGATCTTTTAGGTATCAAGGCTCTGGTGAACGGACAGGCCATCCCCATAAAAATGATTGTCAAGGAAGATGATCTATACTATCCGGTTAAGGCTATTGAGGATGACGGGAGTATATTAGATATAAAAGCTATTGGGGAAAATGGAGAATTGCTCGATGTAAAAGGCGTAAGTAGAATGGGAAATATTGTAGAAGTCAGGGCCATAGACAAAAATCAACAACAATATAACGTGATTTCTATTTCTCCTGACCAAGGTGTAAATCATGTAAAGGGCCTAAAGATGTTTAATGAAGAAGTAGAAGCGGTAATTCATGGTATCAAGATATTTGCACATGTGAAATCTTTGCGTCAATATTAAACCAAGAAAACACCCTAGAAAGGTTAATTAGGGATTTGACTCCTGCTAAGTTTTTAAACTCAAAACAGTATCTTTAAAGATATCGTTCAACCAATTATGAGATCCCACCATCCTAACAGATCATATGGTCTTTTGCTTTTACTGCTTTGCGCTTGTGTACTGCATTCTTATGCCCAGAACTGTGCTAGTATATCGAGTTGGGTAAATAAGGCCGAGTCTTACACTGCTGGGGCAGACCTTAATGTACTTGAGGCCTACGCTATTATGAAGTTTAGCTCCCCTGCTTTTCACGACGATCATTTTAAGCCTGTATTTGGAAAATCTTATGCACAACTATCAGATACAGATAAGGCGAAAATCAAATCCAAATTGGTAGAATGTGTCCCGGGCAAACCTATTGTTGCCAAAGGCTTGGTCACAGCTTTTGAGCAGGGAAATCTGAGCTACGCCTGGAACAAGCAGGTAGCGGCAATCAACAATAGCACCGTAGAGGAAAACGATCGTATTGCCCAATATGAAAGTCAGATCAGAGCCCGCAACAGGGCACAACAGCAGCGTGTAGCCCGGCAAAGAGAGGCATATAACCAACGTAGAACGGTTGCAAGAGGTAGGAGGGGAGCAGTGGCTTCCCAGCAAAATCCAAATGCCTATAATACTGCGCCGAAGGAAAGAGTGAATACAGCGGCTGATTATAAAAAGGAAGCAGCCGAAATGCGAACCATTTTAGTTGCCATTAGAGATAATAATGGGCCTCCTCAGGATTTTAAGGACTATGTTAATGCCTCACTCATGAAAAAGGTTTACGATGGGAATTTTGAAGGCTTTCCTTTGAGTCTGAATGATCTTGAGGAGCAAAACTTGATGGGAGGTTTTAGCAAGGTAAACGAAATTAAGAAGTATGAGCGTTATTTGATGATCTATCTGGAATATTTCTCCAAACATTGTGCATCCAAGACTCCCGGGACTTATAAGGAGGTGAAGATCCAGTATGAAGTAATAAAGACACAATACAATGTTGATTCCTCAGAGGGATTTACAGAGCCGGAGATCTACTATATGAAAAAGTATTTTGAGACAGACTTTAGGCGAATGCATAGGAATTTGAAGAATGCAAAAGGCATAGAAGCTATTTGGATCCTGGCCTCAGGTAATGAGACCGGACTGAATTTTGAACCCGACCTGAAAATGCTATTTAGTAGACATGCATGTGAGGCACCCATGATCAGGCAACTGGAAACCAACTTATATCTGGCTTCCAAAGGGAAATCGTCCCTTCAAAAATTGTTGCCCTACCTGGAATAATTCATAATATGCTTTATTATTCGGCTAGGGATATCCGGGTTACTATAGCTATTGTCTTGAATATATAGCTGGCATTTTTTGATAAGGAGATCAATCCGAAGGTTTTATATCCAAAATACAAATCAAAACCATGTGGAAATATCTAATTGCCTGGTTCCCAATGATTTTTATAGCGATTGCTAATGGCTTATTTCGTGAGAAATTTCTAAGGAATTTGTTTAATGAACTTCAGGCACATCAGCTCTCCAGTCTTACGCTGATAGTCCTTTTTGGGATTTATGTTTGGGTACTCTTTAAGATATGGAAGCCAGAAACAGTTAATCAGGCTTTGATGATTGGTCTTCTGTGGCTCTTTCTGACGGTTGTTTTCGAATTCTTGTTTGGGCACTACATAGCCGGACATTCGTGGAGTACCTTGCTGCACGACTACAATATTCTCGAAGGTAGGGTTTGGATTTTTATCCTGATTTGGGTAACCATAGCACCTTACCTAATTTTTAAAATATTGCAGTAAAGCCAGACTTTATTGAAGTAACCGTAAGAGATACCAATACGATTAACAGGTTTATTGAGACCGAAACAATTTCTGAAGATGTTGAAGGAGGATGCAATAATTAATTTCTGAATGATTAATTACTCGTTCTATTAAGTTCAGCGGTAATAGCTTTGGGCCAGCATACCGTCATGCATAAATATACTGGTTGAGGCAACGATTAAGGTAGAAACATCCTAAATTAGTGTTTCTTATATCTGTGCTGTAATGAACAAAACCGTGGACAATTACTTTGTAAATGGCTGTATGCGTTGCCCGTTAGGAGGTACTGTCGACTGTAAGGTTCACAATTGGACCTCAGAATTGACGGTCTTGAGATCAATTGTTCAAAATTGCGGGTTAAACGAAACTGCTAAATGGGGCGTGCCCTGTTATACATTTAATGACAGAAATATCGTAATACTAAGTGCTTTTAAGGACTATTGCGCACTTAGCTTTTTTAAAGGATCCTTGTTAACTAATGGCGGTGGGCTTTTAGAAAGGCCAGGGGAAAATTCTCAGGCAGCAAGATTGCTTAAATTTAAAAGTGCCGAAGAGATCAGAAAAGTAGAGGATAAGATCAAAGCCTGTATTTACGAGGCCATTGAAGTGGAGAAGGCCGGATTAAAGGTAGATTTTAAAAAGCAGCCAGAACCTATTCCGGAAGAATTGCTATTTAGGCTAGAGGGAGATCCTTTTTTAAAGGCGGCCTTTGAGGCCCTTACTCCTGGCAGGCAGCGGGGATATATTTTGCACATCGCCCAGGCGAAACAGCCCAAAACACGATTAGCCCGAATAGAAAAGTGTTTACCTTTAATTTTAAATGGTATAGGATTACATGATAAGTATACCTACAACAAAAGATAATTGTTAAAAAATGGAGCTTATATAATGGCCATAAAACTATGATACCGGAGATCAGAGCATTTAATCAAAATCAATCTGAAGCTGAAATTGAAATATGTGAGCTACTTGCCTCCATCCTTGATACAGAACTTCCCGAAGCTGAAAGTAAAATTTGGCATCGTCACCCAGTATGGTTTCTGGATGGTAATCCTATAGTTGGATATAGCAAACTTAAGGCTGGAATCCGTTTAATGTTCTGGAGCGGCGCCTCTTTTGAGGAAGATGAATTACAACCTGGCACGGGAAAGTTCAAGTATGCTTCCAAACTATACACGGCAGCAGATCAAATTGATCATAAAAGCCTTAAACGATGGATCTCAAAATCCAGAGACATTCAATGGGACTACAAAAACATTTATAAATTAAAGGGTAAATTAGTAAGGTTGAAGTAGTTTTCTGCTTAACCTGTAGATGCTATCAAGACAAAAATCTGTAACATATTTTTATGTACTCGGACAATCCATATGTTTTCTTTTTTTGTGCCCTGGGTGTTTTCAACTGTTTTCTGCTCAGTATTTACTTTTTGGTTTTAGGCTTCAGAGGACGCATCCAGAATTTTTTGTTTGGCATCTTAATATTGCTACTTATCATACGAATTGGGAAAACCGTATATATGTCGTTTGGGCCATCAAAAAGCCTCCTCATTGCCCAAATAGGCTTATCCGCTTGTTTTTTAATTGGAGCAACTCTGGTCTTTTACTTGAAGGCATCTTTGTATAAAGAAACTTTTGGCTCCAGATCCTGGAAAATACATCTTGGCATCTTAGGAATCATCATAATTATTGTCGGTTTATTAAAGCCCTATTCGAGCAACATCGATTTTTGGAATGATTATGTTGTATGGTTCATATACTCCGTATGGGGAGGTTACCTCATGTGGTCTGGATCCATTATGAGAAATACACTGACCAAAGTCTTTAGGAGTGTTTCCGGGAGTACGACTTTTGATAGGTGGTTGGTCTTCATATATCTGGGAAACCTGCTTGTTTTTCTTGCATATATCATAGGTTATTTTTGGCTATATCTTGTTGATATGCTGACATTTACTATTGTTTTTTATGCTATTATGTCCTTTTTTCTCTACTCAGGGACACGGGATGTTATTTTTCAAAAAACAACTGAAAAATATCGATCCAGAAAGATAAGTCCTGCGGAGGCTCACAGCCTGATCAACAGCTTGGCTTTTCTTATGGAGAAGGAACAACTCTATAAAAATCCAGACCTGCGGTTAGAAGAGGTATCGTCTAGAATGGGCATTTCATATCATAAATTATCCCAGCTTCTCAACGATAACCTGGGACAAAGTTTTACCAGCTATATTAATCAGCGAAGAGTAGAAAAAGCCATCGATCTATTAAAAGAAAATGATCTATTCACCCTGGAGGCTATAGGATACGAATCTGGTTTTGTATCAAAATCCGGATTTTATGCTGCCTTTAAGAGGGTCACCGGAAAAACTCCAGCCTCATTCAGAAAGTGATATGAATACTATGTTGTCCTAGATTATAACACAGCACCTTTTCGATTTAAAATAGCGACGCCTTTTCATCAAATTTGGCGATGTTAGTGCTGTAAATATTCGTAAACAGCATGAAAAAGAAATCTTGGCTTTCTTTAATTCTTTTGTGCCTTTCCTTCTATCTCTCTAAGGCACAGTCTCAGCTAACAAAAATTGATGATCTCATCTCTTTTTGTCAGGAAAATGGCATGTTCAATGGCCACCTTCTTGTGTCAGAGAATGGTAAGGTTATCTACCAGCGATCTGTCGGATTAGCAGATTTCGAACAGAATATTTCAATAAATGACCATACTTCATTTTGTTTAGGCTCTATTTAATAGCCATTCACCGCTGTTGCTATTAT
>JBFOMC010000011.1:0-17868 GCA_040830565.1 Flavobacteriaceae bacterium | reverse complement strand
GGAACTCAGAGCGGAGCAGAATGAGGCAGATCAGAAACGCTTAGGGGCAATGCGAAAAAGGGACTTGCTATTTTCCCGGGGGCACCACCGCAAAAGAACCACTTCACAAACTAATTGTTTCTATAAAAACCGACGTGGAACTGCCAGGAAATTTGCTATACAATGCGTTTCTTCAATAAAACAGGCCAATCAATTAAACCTTGAAGAGGCGGTAGAAAGCTACTCCAAGAGGTTTAGGAACCATTTAAAAATAAAAGGGTATGATCTGCAGTTATCGCTTGTCGCCATTGATATTGAAACAGGACTGATTGAAGCAAGCCTTGGTAATCGAAAGAACAATGGAGCCATTGCCAATTTCACTGATTATGGCGATGGGTTTCAGTGCGGCTCTGTTTTAAAACCCCTGGTTTTTCTGGAACTTTTTGAGCACCATGATTTTGATGAAACCAGCACCCTTTTTAATGGGGATCTGAAGGAATACAAGTATAACCCAAGTAATTTTAACAACAAGTTTTTGAATAAGGAGATGTCTGTTGGAGATGTACTAAAGTACAGCCTTAATAAGGCTGCGGTGAATTATAGAGTAAATGCAAATCCTCTTGAGGTAGCCCGCAAAGTAGAAAAGAAACTATCTAAAATCGGGATTTCTTCTAACCCCTCTTATAGCCTCGGAGAATCGTATATTCTTGGAACTAAAACAATGACCCCTCTAGAGGTGGCCCAGGCCTACCAGATGCTTTTTAACCGTGGAGAAGTCGTAAAATTAAGTCCTTGGAAGTACATTGTTGATCCCCACCTGCAAGACACTATTTATGATTTTCGTTCCAAGAAAACCAAATCACTGTATTCCGGAGCTGAAGCCAACAATATTAAATCCTTGCTAAAAGGTGCTTTTGAACCGGGAGGCACCTGTCATAGACTGCTTAAATTTTTGCCCAAAGACAGGCAGTATTATGGAAAGACAGGGACAACCGGGAAAGCTAAGGATGGATGGACCGTGCTAAGTGATGGGAAAAAACTAATAGCGGTTTGGGCAGGCTATGTGAAGAATGACAAGGGCTATTTAAAGAGAAAAGATGCTCCCCCGGTCCCCTCCAAATCAGGGGCAGGTTCTGCCGGAATTCTGGCGGCAATGGCCTATGCCAAATTGTACAAATAGTTTTTTTTTGCTAGTTTTAAGCTGTTGATTGATAAACTTTTAAAACATTTCCGACTATTCGAAATAATAACTACTTGCTACCAAAATATGGAGCTGCAATTGGGATCTTTTTAGGAACAAACCAAAAGGTATATTTTAAAGATTTCCAAAGTTGAAGCTCCCAATGAACATTGCCAATACTCTTTTCCTTCTTACTGCAACCAAGACGGTGAATTGTGCAATCCTCCAATACCCCAAAGTAGTAATATTATTGCCAAAAATGTGCGGTCGCCAAGACTGCGAATCCACCTTGTAAGAAGAACAGCAAGAGGAGCATAATGATTAGAGGAAATGAAGATGATGAATGATTTGGATAAAAAAAAGGCTAATGATTTTCACGGCTACCATAAGCCTGAGAAACTCCCCCATGACCTGGATAAGCGTTCTACTTCAGAACTCTTCTATAAAAAACTGACCTCTCATCTATTGTTATTGTATCAGTGCTATCTTAAAGGTGAGACAATCCTGGAACCTGAAATAAAAATGGCCATATGGAGGATGATGAAATTTGATGAAAAGTTTCCTATTAAAATTAGGATGGTCCAACAAGATTATTTAAATGCTGATGTGCTCGACTTGGAAGCAGAATGGGATGATGTAAAGGAGGTGCTATTTCCTAAAGACCCATTGAAATTGGAAAAGCCCTTAAACAAAAAACAAAAAGAGATCATAAGGGAGTATAAAGACACGGTCAACGAACTCCTGGCAGCTTATCCTTAAATTGCAATTTTTGAACGTATTCCCAGCAGGTGTTTTTCGATAATTTTTGGATCTATTTTCTTGCTGATAGGCAACCGATAACAATCTATTATAGCAGGTAATAACTTTTGCGCTATTTTTTGTGCAATTTTCTTCCCCTGACGACAAATCCATTTTCTTTGTCGTTCAAATTCGGCGGTGTCTGCCTCTTTAAAAATTTCAGGAAACTTAGAACCGTCTATAAATCGCTTCCTTAGGTATTCTTTTTTTCTAGGTTCAAAATTTGAAAATTCGATCCAATCGTTTACGCCTCTGCTCATCTCGAGCAGCACGGTATTTTTATGCTCGCCCCACAACGCCTCAAATACTCCGGGATTCGCAGCCCTATCCACAAGGGTAACTTCTTCTACAAAAGGCAATTTAGAGTTTAGAGTATCGGTATAATCAATACACAGGTTCTTTATTACCGGAAAATAGTAAGTAGTGATTAGGGCAGTACATCTGTTGGGGTCTAGTTTGCCCAACTTATATCTTTTCTGTTCTTTTAAATAAAGGTCCGAAAAGATACTTTTTGCATGTCCGTCTAGATTGTCAGAGAGGCCAAATCGCAATAGCCAGTACTTGATTAAAGGTTCGACCGCAGTGTAAAACAAGTGATGTTTTTGGGAATTACCAGGATCTTGCAGGTAGGAATAGACTTTGTCCCACGAACTATGGTATGATGAATTGAGCCCCATTAATCAAATTTTGGTCTAATCGGTTTTTAAAAAATGCGTTTGAGAGCAGATTTTAAAGTAGAAATTCTAAATATCGAATGAATTAATAGGGTTTACTGTATAATAACGGGATCTTTGGCTACTTATTTTAGTGAAGACCCAAAAAATATGGTTGTTCGGAGACATTTCTGAACTTTGATACTCGGGCGTTCATTTGCTCATGGTGTAATTCTCATTGTTAAAAGGATTACCACCGACAAAGAATACCAGAGTGAACTCCAATACAGTTTATTCAAAGGATGTGGGGGAGATAAGAGAAAGACAAGAATTACAGTCGAAAAAGCTGCTACAGATTGCTTTTTGTACATTAACTTTAAAAAATAAAAACCACGATTATTGGCGCCGGAGAACTTTATGAATTCATTTAAATTCTTCATCTTCATCCTGGTCATTTGTCCGCTCTGTATTGGGGCTCAGGAAATGGTACCTCCTATTAGAAACTATAAAATATTTGAGTACAAGGCTGCGAGTAAGAATTGGGGGCTTTCGGCCAATGAGGATGGCGAATTGTTCGTTGCCAACAACAAAGGACTGCTTCACTACAACGGGGAGGCCTGGAAATTGTACAAACTCCCTAACAATACTACTATTAGATCCGTAGCCAGCATAAATGGCAAGATTTATAGTGGCTCTTATGAAGAATTTGGCTATTGGGAAAAGAATGATTTAGGACTGCTCGAATATACCTCACTCACCCATCTTATCAAGGATCATAAATTTACCAGTGAGGAATTTTGGCAGATTCTACCCTATGAGGAAACCATCGTATTCCGATCTTTTTCCGGAATTTACATATATGATAAGGATGAAATCAAAGTTATAAATCCTCCTTTCGTGGTTTCCAGTATCGCTGTCTACGAAGATCAAATAATTGTCGCCGGGGGGCATGAAAAACTTTTTGCACTTCGCAACCAGGAACTTGTTTCTTATGGTGAATATCCGGTATTAGCCAATAAAAATGTGGTTGATATGGATGTAACACCTCAAGGCCTTTTAATAGGCACCAAGCTCAATGGATGTTACTTGTTAAAAGAGAAGCAGCTTCGCCCTTTGCAGGCGTCAATCAATGCGCAGTTGAAGCAATTTCAGTTAAATCAGCTACTTCCACTAGCGGATGGCACGATTGCCTTTGGAACCATTAAAAATGGTATTTATCTCTACAAGCCTTCTGAAGATAGCTTTCAAAGACTAAACAGGGAGGCCGGCCTCCAGAACAATACAGTACTTTCTATGCTTCAATTTAAAGACCAGTTGTGGTTGGGCTTGGATAATGGGATAGATAGGCTGGAATTAAACAATCCGCTGGAGTATTATACGGATTTTTCGGGCGTAGTAGGTACCGTCTACGATTTAGCCATACACAAGGAGACTCTTTATATGGGGAGTAATACAGGGGTCTACTATTTTAAGGAAAATGAGCTGCATTTTATTGAAGGGTCTCAAGGACATGTGTGGGATCTTGAGCTATTAGACGGAGAATTGTTTTGCGGACACAATACCGGGACCTTTAGAATAGATAACGGGACTATTGAAAAAGTTTCAAATATTTCAGGAGGGTATCAAATAGTGAAAATACCCGAGACCAGCTCAGCATTCCTTCAGGGGACCTATACGGGTATCGCTAAGTACGAAAAGCAAGAAGATGGTAACTGGGATATTAAACCCATCGTTGGAGGGCTGGAGTCTAATGTGAAATACTTGTGTTTTGAGGATCCCGAAACTTTATGGGTGGCACATCCGTATAAAGGTTTCAATAGATTGAAATTAAATAAAGATCGTGATTCGATTCTCGAAATCCAGAATTTCACTTCTGACGCTATCCCCAATAACTACAACATCAAACTTTACAATATTAAGAATCAGATAGTTTTGCTTTCTGAAGGCATTTGGTACAAGTTTGACCCTATCTTAAGTAAGATTACGGTTTTTGAAGAATTTGAGGCCTATAATAATAAAGATCTCACACATTATGATCAGGGGTACTTTTGGTTTATTGACAACGAAGGCTCCAAGAAGGTGATCAGTACAGACCTTAAGGAAGATCATTTTATATTGGAAGATGTCCAGCTTCAGAGAAGGTTGGCCCCCGAAGCTGAAAACATCATTAAGGAGAATGATTCTATTTACCTTTTTACCCTGGTTGACGGTTTTGGAAGGCTTAACGTGTCAAAATTTCATTCACAGATCAATACGGAAAAACTACCGACGCCGATACTAGCTGCTTTTGAGGATGAAACGGGAAGGCGTTCACTTGTTAATCCCGCTTTTGAAATACCCTTCAAAGATGCCACGGAAATCAGGATCAATGTGTCTGCAGCCAGCCTTGTTCAACCGAGGTATTATTATGAACTAAGAGGTTCGTTAGAACAATCAGACTATTTGGATAAAGGAACCATTACTTTTCAGAATCTACCTTTTGGCAGTTATGAACTCAATACTTTTACGGTAAATACGGATAACGAAAGGTCCGCACCTTTAAAACTATCATTCACAATTGCTCCTCCCTGGTATTTATCAAAATGGAGCTTAGCGGGATACTTGTTCATTCTAATTGCCTTGTTGTTTTTGGTTAGATGGCTCAATAAGCGAAAATTGGAAAAAAGGCACAACAAGCTAAAAGAACGACTACACAGAGAACAAGAGGAGCATCTGGCCCAATTAGAAAAAGACAAACTGGCCAAAGAGATCAAACTAAAACAAAAAGAATTGGCTAGTACCACCATGAATGTGGCCAAGAAAAATGAATTAATCCTGGAGCTGAAGAATCTTCTTCTAATGAACAAGGACAAATTCCAGAATCAACAACGCTATAGGTTGTTTATGAAGAAATTGAACAAGTCTATAGACGATACTGAAGACTGGAAACGTTTTGAGGTTAATTTTAAAGAGCTTCATGAAGACTTTTTTGAGGTACTGTTGCATAGATACCCCGGGCTAACTCCCAAGGACCTAAAATTGTGCGCCTACCTTAAAATGAATCTGTCCTCTAAGGAAATTGCTCCGCTTATGGGAATTACAACCAGGGGCGTGGAAATACATCGCTACAGACTGCGAAAAAAGTTGAATATTGACGGCTCTCAAAACATTTCTAAGTTCCTAATTACCTTAAAATAGGCACTTTGGTAGGAATTTCCGATCAAATGAGGACAAAAACCATCCTTTTTCCAATTACATCATTACTACATCACTCTGTTAATTTTTTAAAAAGAAATTAACCGCTTACTACTGCAAAACCCGAGAAAGTAGCGCTTTTGAGCCCTCTATTTCTTGATGTAGTTTTTATGTACTCCCTATACAAAAGAACCCATAGCTGTTTTGATAATTTAGTAAAAATCTAACTCAATTATTGAACAATTATGAAAATACGAAACACTTTATTGCTAATCTGTTTTTTAATGTTTCAGTTCATTGCATTTGCGCAGCAGGCGATAACTGTTTCAGGAGTTATAACAGATAGTAACGGAGAACCCCTGCCCGGGGCAAGTGTAATAGTTCAAGGCACTACTACAGGCACCCAAACCGATTTTGATGGAAATTATAGCTTGTCCAATGTACCTGCTAATGCGGTACTTGAGGTTAGCTATCTTGGTTTTACTACTCAGCAGATCCCTATTGGCGGACAAAGCAATATCAATGTAAGTCTTCAGGAAGATGCGCAGGCCCTGGATGAGGTCGTGGTTATTGGCTATGGCGAAATGAAGACAAAGGATCTGACATCCGCAATTACTACGATTAAATCGGAGGAACTGGCAATTACGCCGACGGGCCAGGCTATGCAAGCATTGCAGGGAAGAGTGGCGGGGCTTCAGATTGTAAATAATGGAGCACCTGGTCAGTCGCCCACCGTCAGGGTGAGGGGAATAGGATCTTACAACACCGGGGCCTCAGGACCTTTGTTCGTCGTTGACGGTGCCTTTTTTGATGATATAGATTTTTTGAATCCGGCAGATATCACTTCTGTTTCTGTCTTAAAGGATGCCTCGGCAGCTGCTATTTATGGAGTGCGTGCCGCAAATGGGGTAGTACTCATCGAGACCAAATCAGGAAACTTTAATCAAAAACCGGAGATCACCTATAACGGCTACACGGGATACCAGGTAGCACAGAATGTTCTTAAGGTGGCCAATGCGGAGCAATTTACCACCCTCGCATTAGAATCTGGATCCGCACCGGATGCAGAATTCATCCTAAACGCTATGCAGCGCTACGGGCGAAGCAGAATAAATCCGAATGTTCCTGCTGTAAACACAGATTGGTACGATGAAATTATGCGAAATGCCCTTATCCAAAATCACAGTATTGGAATAACGGGCGGAAGCGAAAATGCCACCTATGCCATTGGAGCTAACTACTTTGAGCAGCAAGGCCTGCTGAAGATGAAGAATGAATACGAGCGTTTTAACCTTAGGGCCAAATTGGACTTTAAGGCAAATGAATGGCTCACCATAGGAGCCAATGCCGTATTGAGTAATGCCACCCGTTTTGATGCCGAGGACTCGGCCTGGAGGCTTGCCTATTTTGCCGTGCCGATATTACCGGTATTTGACCCTGCCTTGGCCAATGATCCTAATGTGTTCCCGACCAACTATGCCAATGCACAGGACTTGGGATACAGAGGAGGTCAGAATCCCTTTCCAACCATGGATTTTAGCGAAAACCGAAACAAGATCAGAAATATTCTAGCGAACTTTTATGCGGAAATCACCCTTATTCCGGATAAATTGAAATTCAAGACGGCCTATAATCACAATTTTGAAACCGGAGATAGACGGGAGGTACGTTTGCCTTATTTTATTGGAAATAATTTTCAAAGAGAAGATGCTTCTCTCCTAAAAAGGAATGTTACCATTTCTAATCAAATATGGGATAATACCCTTACATATACAGATACCTTTGGGAAACACAACCTTACCGTTTTAGGAGGTTCATCATTTAGGGATGAATCGTTTGAGCTTATTCAGGCCCAGGGCTTAAATTTTCCGTTATCAGGAGAAGAAGCCTATTTTTTAGATCTTGCGCAGACCATTGTTGAGGAAAGTGTACGTGATGACGCCAGACGCGAATTTGGATTGTCATTCTTTGGTCGTGTTTCTTATAATTTTGACAATCGTTATCTGCTTTATGGAACCTATAGAGCAGATGGTACCAATAAGTACCAGGAAAAATGGGGCTACTTTCCGACAATTGGAGCTGGCTGGGTCATTTCTGAAGAATCCTTCTTTCCGGATGAAGGTTTTATCGACTACCTGAAACTAAGAGGTAGTTGGGGAGAATTAGGAAACGACAAAGTGCCTTCGAGCGAAGGTTCCATAACCTCGGATGTGGTGACTACGGCCCTGGGAGACATCCTCTTTAGCGGGGTAAATACCAGTAGTGACTTTACAGCCTTAAAGTGGGAAGTAACAGAAGAAATTAATGCCGGACTTTCTGCGAGACTCTTCGACAATAACTTATCTCTTGAAGCAGATTATTATATAAGGGATACCAAGGATGCGGTAATTCCTGTTGAAAGACCGCTTATCCCTGGAGCTACCAGACAGAATATTGGCGAAATCAGGAACTCTGGTTTTGAAATAGCACTGAATTGGAACAAGTTGGTTTCCGATGATTTCAGTTATGCCATCGGAGCGAATTTTGCGACGCTTAGTAACGAAGTGCTCGATATTGGAGGCCAACCCTTTCTCGATGCGGGAACTGCCGAGTTTAGGCAACGCTCCATAGTAGGTGAATCTATTTTCGCTTTCTACGGCCGTGAGATTGACGGAGTATATCAAAACGATGCTGAAATTCAGGCAGACCCTGTGGCAGTAACAAATAACCTGGAACCTGGCGACTTCAAATACAAAGACCTCAACGGGGACGGAGATATAAACGACGATGATAGAACGGTTCTCGGATCTTTTCTTCCTTCCTACTCCTATGGCTTTAATCTAGGAGTAAACTATAAAGGCTGGGACTTTTCAGCCAGCGCCCTTGGACAGGGAGGAAATAAGATCCTAAATAGGAAAAGAGGGGAAGTCATTTTCACCAATGATACCAATTGGGATAGGGATTTTGCTGTTAACAGGTGGCACGGAGAAGGAACTACAAACAGTTATCCGTCTGCCGCGGGAGTGAGAAAAGGATGGAACCAACGTTTAAGCGATTACTACGTAGAGGATGGCGATTTCTTCAGGATACAGAACATTACCCTTGGTTATACTTTAAATAAAAAGGGCGATAAAAAGGGAATCCCTCAAACCCGGATTTACCTAACCGCAGAGAAACCATTGACCTTATTTAACTACAACGGATTCAACCCCGAAGTGCCTAATGGAGTAGACAATCAAACAACACCTATCCCGGCGGTCTACACCATGGGTGTGAATATTAAAATTTAAAAAAGCTACTATGAAAACTTTGGAAAAACTAAAAAGAATTGCCTTGATCACGGTATCAACTCTGGTCATTTTTGGGTGTGCAGACAAACTAAACGAACCTCAGTTGAACAACAACTTTGCGGGGGGAACAGACTTTACAGACTCCTCAGGCATGTTACTCTCCATTGTAGGGGTGTATGAAGCCTTCCAGTCGAGAGGTTGGGAACAACCCCTGCTAATTGCAGTTAGAGGAGATGATGTAAATTCAGGAGGTTTGGGAGATCAGCAAGATTATACGGAGACAGACCTTTTTAACTATAACAAGGATTATTGGATGTATAATTCATTGTGGGAGAATGTCTATGTAGACATCATTTCGGCCCATACCGCCATGGAACAAATTGAACGTTTTCAAGAGTTTGCGGATGATGCGGACATTGCCTTAGGCAACCAGTATATTGCAGAGGCCCAGGTGCTAAGAGCTATGATGTTATTCCACCTTTCACAGGTTTGGGGCGGAGTCTTTATTCCGGAATCTTCCGATACTGAACAACTTTTAGCGGTAGAAACGGTACCGACGAAAGATCAGGTGATGCAGCATATTTCTGATCAAATGGATGTGGCAATTCCTCTGTTACCGGCCCTTCGGCCAAACGAGAGAACAGATCTTCCGGGAGGCGTTACAAGTTATACGGCCCTGGCCATAAAGGCGCTTGCCAATCAGGAACTTAAAAATTATCAAGCCGTTGCAGATGCAGCAGGGCAGATAATTAGTTCTGGCAGATTTAGCCTTTTCCCAGACTTCTATGAGTTGTTCAAAACCCCTGGAAAGCTCAGTGATGAAAGCATTTTAGATTTACAATATTCAGATTTTGGTCAGGGTGAAGGCGACAGAGAATCACATCTGTACGCTCCTTACGGACCTCAAAACTGGACCCCTGCGGTAGAAGGCTCCTCCAGCGGTTGGGGCTTTTACGAACCCAGTATGAAGTTCATCAAATTTATGTTAGACCGGGGAGAGGACGTAAGATTAGAAACCAGCGTACTTTTCACAGATCGGGGAATAGCTGAACTACAAACAGACCCGGCTTATGCTACTCTTCCTGGATTTGTTTCAAATACGACAAGAGATGGGGATATTATTAATGATTATGCGAGAGCACTTTTCGCTAGTGGAAAACACTACTTGCCCTCCAATCAACTCATACCTGGGAGAACCGCCTATGGCAGTAACAAGAATTACAATATAATCCGCTATGCAGAGATATTACTGGTCTATGCAGAAGCCCTGGCCCAAGGGGCATCTGGTTCAGGAATGACGGCAGATCAGGCAGTGAATTTGGTAAGATCAAGAGCGGGTATGCCAGCCCTGTCCGGGGCTACTCTGAACGACATTGTAGAGGAAAAATACGCCGAGCTAAGTATGGAATGGGGGAAGCGCTATTTTGATTTGATCAGGCTGGAAAGATATGATGAGTTGAGCTATGATGGTAGAACTTTCAGTGCAGATAAAAGTTTCCTTCCCTACCCACAGGGACAGGTAGATCAGTTTCCAATTTTAGGAGAGACAAACAATTAGCAGATAGATATAAAAAATAAAAACGAAGTGATGAAAGAATTAAAACTAATGATAAGCTGCCTGCTTGCCGGTTTCCTTTTTTATTCCTGCGACAATGGGATTGATGCAATAACCCAGGTAGCGCCTGGGGCAGATGCTTCAGCCCCGGCAGTAACGGTAAATTTCCCCTTAGAAGGCACCACCATAAAGGTGTTGGAAACGGTGACCTCTATTACAATCGATTTTGAAGTTACAGACGATATTGAAGTGGCAAAAGTGGATGTGAATCTGGACGGAAAACAAATTGGAAGCTATAGCAATTTTAAAGACTATCGCCGTGTGCTGGTAGACGATCTGGTTTATGACAAGCTTACTGATGGGGCCCACGTACTTACTGTGACCGCCACAGATCTTGACGGCAAAACCACTACAGCAACTATTAATTTTTCTAAAGAACCGGCCTATGTTCCAATCTATGCCGGAGAAACACTATACATGCCTTTTGATGGAGATTATTTCGACCTTGTTGGGCTTCGACCAGCCGAAGAAATTGGAGATCCGGGTTTTGCCGGGGAAGGTTTTGTCGGACTTAATGCGTATGCCGGTGCTACGGATGCCCATCTGAGTTTTTCCACAGACGGTCTTTTGGGTGACGAATTTACCGCGGTTTTTTGGTATAAAGTAAATGCAGATCCAGACCGGGCCGGAGTGTTGGTTATTGGTCCGCCAGACGACGCTAACCCTGGGGCTCCGAACAACAGAACCAGTGGATTTAGATTCTTCAGGGAAAATGCCGGAGGCAACCAAAGATTTAAACTTAATGTAGGGAGAGGTGATGGAGATTCTTGGTTCGATGGGGGTATGGCGGCAGATATTTCAGCTGACGCCGGATGGACACATATGGCTTTTTCAATTTCTGGAACACAGGCCACGGTCTATATTAACGGCGAAATTGTCAGTCAAGGGGACCTCCCCGGAGGCGTAGACTGGACAGGATGTGATATCTTATCAATCATGTCTGGAGCCCCTCGTTTTATCGGTTGGAACCACAGATCCGATAATAGCTATATGGATGAGCTGCGTCTATTCAACAGAGCACTGCCACAGTCCGAAATACAAAACATCATGACAACGGAAGCCGGTGGTTTTGTAGGAGAGTTTGATGGCGAAATGTTCTACATGCCTTTTGATGGAGACAACAAAGAACTGTTTAAAGACCTTGAAGCTACCATGGTAGGAACTACTGGTTTTGCAGGAGAAAGTGTAGATGGTACAGACGCCTTTGCAGGAGCTGCCGATTCCTATTTGACCTTCCCTACCAACGGTTTAACTACAGATGAGTTTAGCGCCACCTTTTGGTATAAAGTGAATGCTGATCCCGATAGGGGAGGTATTCTGGTTATGGGTCCCGAAGATGTAGACAGACCGGAATATCCGGATATTCAGAACCTACGCACAAGCGGCTTCAGATTCTTTAGAGAAGGCGATGCTACCAGACAGGTATTTAAACTAAACGTAGGTAGAGGAGATGCCGATTCCTGGTTCGACGGAGGGGATGCAGCGGCTCTTGACCCTACTGCCGTAGATTGGGTACATATGGCCTTTACCATATCCGGAACGGAGGCCGCAGTTTATTTTGATGGTGAAGTAGTGGCTCAGGGAACTTTAGATGGAGGAGTAGATTGGACAGGGTGCGACCTCTTGTCAATTGGCTCAGGAGTACCTAGATTTAACCAATGGAATCATCTATCAGATCTTAGTTTTATAGACGAATTGAGGTTATTCAACAAAGCGCTAACACAGCAGGAAATACAAAGCATACGGGATTCCGATTTATAAATTAGTTCTTGAGTTTGTTTTATGAGGTTAGTTTTAATTTTGGTTTTATGGGCCGTTGTATCCTTAGTAGCGGGATGCAATGGCCGTAAAACTGATCACAGCATTGAGAAATCAAAGGAGATCCTGACAGACGATGCGCTTTTAGATAAGGTACAACAACAGACCTTTAACTACTTCTGGGAAGGAGCAGAACCTACCTCTGGCCTTGCGCGAGAAAGACTGCACCTAGATGGGATATACCCCACCCATGATAAGGACATCATTACCATAGGGGGGTCCGGTTTTGGCCTAATGGCCATAATAGTGGGCATAGAACGTGGATTTATTTCCAGGGAAGAAGCTTTGGACCGGTACGAAAAAGCGGTTGGATTTTTGGAAAAAGCAGATCGCTTTCACGGTGCCTGGCCACATTGGCTATTGCCCTCGGGAAAAACGGCTCCCTTCAGCCTTAAAGATGATGGGGGAGATCTGGTGGAAACTGCTTTTTTAATTCAAGGACTGCTTACCGTTAAGGAATACTTCAAAAGCGGGAATGAAAGAGAGCAACAACTTTGCGCTAGAATACAGAAACTATGGGAGGAAGTAGAATGGACCTGGTATACCAAAGGTGGAGAAGATGTGCTGTATTGGCATTGGTCTCCAAATTACAATTGGGAGATGAACTTCCCTGTCGGGGGTTATAATGAAGCTTTGATCATGTATATTCTGGCGGCGGCCTCTCCTACCCATACCATAAGTAAGGAAGTGTATGACAAGGGTTGGGCTCGTAACGGCACAATTGTCAAGGATACCGTTTTTTACGACCTAGAAACAGAATTAGATCACTATGAACATGATGATAGTCCGGTTGGACCTCTCTTTTGGGCGCATTATTCTTACTTAGGCCTTAACCCAAAAGATCTTACAGACCAATATGCAGATTATTGGAAACTCAACGTAAATCACGCGCAAATTCAATACAAGTATTGCGTAGAGAACCCACGGGAATATCAAGGCTACGGAGAAGATTGTTGGGGTTTGACTTCTAGCTATTCCATGAAAGGATATGCAGGGCACAGACCAGATAGGGATTTAGGCGTGATTTCTCCAACTGCTGCTTTATCTTCTATGCCTTATACGCCCGAGGAAAGCATGAAATTTCTTAGATTTATGTATACTGAGCAGGATACTTTAATTGGCAAATATGGACCTTATGATGCTTTTAGCTTTGAACACCAATGGTATCTACCCAGGTATCTGGCAATAGACCAAGGCCCGATCCCGGTAATGATAGAAAATTATAGATCTGGCTTGTTTTGGCAATTGTTCATGAAGAATAAAGATGTGCAGCATGGCTTAAAAAAACTTGGCTTTAGTGGACCGGAGCTTCTTTGAAAATGAAAACCTCTTCTCTTATCCTCATTTTTATCTTTTTTTTGAGCGCCTGTTCTTCAGATGATGGCTCTAGAGGTCCCATTGGTGTTTCACAATTGCCAGATGACGAGCCCATGGAAAATCCCCCGGATGAAACACCGGCAATTTCGGATGAGGAATTGTTGGAGATCACTCAGAGAGAAACCTTCAAATATTTTTGGGATTTTGCCCAGGAAGCATCGGGCTGCGCAAGAGAACGTTATCATCCTGATGATCCTTCAAGGGATGAAAATGTTGTAGCAGTTGGGGGAACAGGGTTTGGTCTTATGGCAATTTTGGTCGGGATAGAGAGAGGTTTTGTGACCAGAACAGAGGGAGTAGAAAGACTGGCTAAGATACTGTCTTTTTTGGAAAACGCAGACCGCTTTCACGGCGCCTGGCCACATTGGTTAAATGGCAACACGGGGAAGGTAATTCCCTTTAGCCCGAAAGACGATGGAGGAGATCTCGTTGAAACGGCATTTTTAGTCCAGGGCCTACTTTGTGTTCGCGAATATTTAAAAGATGGAAATACCGAAGAAAAGGAATTGTCCGTAAAGGCTGAGACCTTGTGGAAAGGGGTAGAATGGAATTGGTATACTCAAAACCAGAACAGCTTATTCTGGCATTGGAGTCCCAACTTTGGTTTTGACATTAACCTGGCCCTCAAAGGATATAACGAGGTACTCATTACCTATGTGCTAGCTGCGGCGTCTCCGGATCATAGTATTGACAAAGAAGTATATACAAACGGGTGGGCATCCAATGGAGCAATTCAATCCGGAAATACAAAATACAACCTCCCTCTAGTGGTTAATCATGCAGGGTCACCACAATATGGCGGCCCTCTATTCTGGGCACACTACTCTTATTTGGGATTAAATCCAAACGGGCTGCAAGACGATTTTGCTGACTATTGGCAGGTGAATGTAAACCACTCTAAAATCAATTATAATTATTGTGTTGAAAATCCCAAAGGGTTTGAAGCATACGGAGAAGATTGTTGGGGGCTAACAGCCAGTTATACCAGAAATGAGGATGGAAGCACAGGATATTCTGCGCATAAGCCGGCAAATGATACAGGTGTAATATCCCCTACCGCGGCAATTAGTTCAATACCCTATACCCCTGATGAATCGCTGAGAGCGCTTCATTATTTCTATCAAAATAAAGAAAGATTACTTGGACCGGCTGGTTTTTATGATGCCTTTAGCCCTGAACACGATTTTTGGGTGGCTCAGGCGTATCTGGCAATAGACCAGGGCCCTGAGATCATTATGATAGAAAATTATAGAACCGGCTTACTTTGGAATCTTTTTATGCAAAATGAAGCTGTTACGAATGGCCTGGAACTATTGGGCTTTTAGGTAATAAATACAATATCAGAAAAAGGAATATTCATACTAATTCGGTGTAAAAAGCAAGTTCTTCCAGGGTTCAATCAGGAGGCAATGGAATAAAACTATTTAGAAGATGAAACGAATTTTTTATCTAATGGCGGCAGTCTTTCTGTCAACAATAGAACTCAACGGGCAAGAACGCATTCCGGAAGTAGAGATGCTCTTGGCGAAAATGACCCTGGAAGAGAAGATAGGACAATTAAACCTCTTAACCCCCGGGGGAGGTGTTGCTACCGGTTCTGTCGTAAGCAAAGATGTGGAAGAAAAAATAAGAGCCGGAAAAGTAGGAGGGATATTTGGCGTAGCTGGTCCGGAAAGAGTACGTCAGGCACAAGATATTGCCATAAAACAATCCCGCCTAAAAATTCCCTTGCTGATAGGATCCGATGTTATTCACGGCTACAAGACTACTTACCCGATTCCCTTAGGGGTAGCCTGCACCTGGGATATGGATCTGATAAAAAGAGCTACCCGCATGGCTGCCAAAGAGGCCACTGCGGATGGGATCAACTGGAATTTCTCTCCTATGGTAGATATAGCGAGGGATCCTCGCTGGGGTCGTATTTCTGAAGGCGCCGGGGAAGACCCATATCTCGGCTCTGCCATTGCGAGGGCAATGGTAGAGGGTTACCAGGGAGACGATACTTCAAAGCCAACTACTATGCTGGCATGCGTCAAGCATTTGGCCCTTTACGGAGCTTCTGAAGCAGGAAGAGACTACCATTCTGTCGACATGAGCAGAGTTAAAATGTACAACCAGTATTTGCCTCCTTATAAGGCAGCGGTTGATGCTGGGGTAGCAAGTGCAATGACCTCTTTCAATGATATAGAAGGAATACCTGCCTCAGGGAATAAATGGTTGATTAGCGATCTTTTACGTAGACAATGGGACTTTAACGGCTTTGTTGTTTCAGACTATACATCAGTAAATGAAATGATTGCTCATGGACTTGGAGATCTGCAGGCAGTGTCTGCCCTGGCTTTAAATGCGGGCCTGGATATGGATATGGTAGGAGAAGGTTTTCTGAAAACTCTGAAAAAGTCTGTTGTCGAAGGCAAGGTTGACGAAATATCGATAACTGCTGCGGCCAGAAGAATTCTTGAAGCCAAACATCGGCTTGGGCTTTTTGATGACCCATACCGATATTCTGACAAAACCCGGCCGGCCAGGGATATCTTCACTGCGGAAAACAGAAAACTGGCAAGGGAAATTGCAGCCAAATCATTCGTGCTCTTAAAAAATCACAACAACATTCTCCCATTAGAGGAAAACCTCAAAATTGCGCTTGTAGGCCCTTTAGCAAACAATCAGAATAATATGTTGGGAACATGGGCTCCAACCGGGGATTTTAAATTATCTGTGACGGTCTTGGAAGGGTTTAAAAATAATAAACCCGAGCTAGAGGTAACCCATGCTAAAGGTGCAAATATCAGCAATGATGCTACTTTCGCAACTAAAATTAATGTTTTTGGGCCCAGAATACAGATAGACGAACGTTCGCCGGAAAGCATGTTAAATGAGGCTTTATCCTTAGCAGCGTCAGCCGATGTGGTAGTTGCAGTAGTAGGGGAAGCTACAGAAATGAGCGGAGAAGCTGCAAGCAGAACAGATCTTTCCATCCCGGAAAGTCAAAAAAGATTAATCAGGGAACTTGTGAAATCTGGAAAAGAGGTTGTCCTGGTGCTCATGAGCGGTAGGCCTCTGACCATTGAAGAGGAACTTTCCTTGCCTTTGAGTATTCTGCAGGTTTGGCACCCAGGAGTAGAAGCAGGTAACGCTATTGTAGATGTTCTTTATGGAAAGCATAACCCTTCAGGGAAACTAACTGCCACCTGGCCGAGAAATGTGGGCCAGATCCCAATTTACCACAGCCAGAAGAATACCGGGAGACCTGCGCCAGAGGGAAGATTTCAGAAATTCAAATCCAACTACCTGGATGTCCCCAATACACCCTTGCTTCCATTTGGTTTTGGGCTGAGTTATACAACATTTGAATACTCTGATTTGCGCACAGACAAGACGGAATTAAAGGAAGGAGAGCCAATAGAAATAAGCGTTAAAGTAAAAAATACTGGCAATTATGATGGAGAGGAGGTAGTACAGTTATACCTTAGAGATGTGGTGAGGTCTATTACTCCTCCTGCAAAACAATTAAAAGGCTTTAAAAAGATATTTATTAAGAAAGGGGAAACTAAAGAAGTTAAGCTAAGGCTGTCTCCAGATGACCTAAAATTCTATAATTCCATGTTAGAATTTGTTGCAGAACCTGGAGAGTTCGAACTATTCGTCGGAACAGATGCCAATGCTTCATTGAAGACGTCCTTTTATTTAAAGAAGTATGATGAATAAATACCTCAGAAGAAAATATGGCTTAGGCCTTTTGACCTGGTTACTCCTAACCATGAGCTGTAAAGGTCAGGAGCGATATATTAGTCAGACCTTATCGGAAATACACGCACAGACCTTAGTGTATTCGGACACCCTTCAACTGGATTATTATAGCTCCCCAATAGATACGCTATCTTCAAAACCTTTGCTCATTCTTGTACACGGAGGGGGTTTTGCAATTGGCAAAAGAGACAATCCTCTGGAGAAATCCTTTTCAGAAGAAATGGCAAAAAGAGGCTTCGCCGTGGCTTCAATAAG
>JBFOMC010000010.1:0-2995 GCA_040830565.1 Flavobacteriaceae bacterium | reverse complement strand
CGATTCCTCAATTTCTCCTTTGTGTGCCTTGTGCTATCCATGCGAACCTTGCGGTTAATAAGGGGGTAGGTAGTGTGTTATAGTGGTGGGCAAGGATTGTTATTGCAGATTATATCGAACTGCGAGCCACGTGCCTCGAGCCCTTTCTAATAATCACTAAAAAAAGGAAGTGCTTCCTCAATTCCTCAATTCCTCGATTCCTCAATTTCTCCTTTGTGTGCCTTGTGCTATCCTTGCGAACCTTGCGGTTAATAAACGGAGGCAATATGTAATAGTAGTCGGCAAAGAGCGTAGTTTTAGATGGCATCGAACTGCGAGCCACGTGCCTCGAACCCTTTCTAATAATCACTAAAAAATGGAAGTGCTTCCTCGATTCCTCAATTCCTCAATTTCTCCTTTGTGTGCCTTGCGCTATCATTGCGAACGTTGCGGTTGATAAACGGAGGCAATATGTAATAGTAGTCGGCAAAGAGCGTAGTTTTAGATGGCATCGAACTGCGAGCCACGTGCCCCCACCATTTTCCACTTTCAACTTTCCATTTTCAGTTAGTACCCATAACTATTATATCTATCCGGTCTGTAAACCATGGCCCGCTGCCTGTCTTTTAATAAGAATTCTTCGGTTACATAGTCCATAACCTGGGCTTCGGTTTCAGTGTCCTCTACTCGCATACCTTCATTCTGATAAAAGGGTTTGGTGGAAAGCTTTTTATCCGATTTGTAGACCACCAGATACAGTTTAAAATTCTTGTCGTAATTCTGTTTAGTGCGCATCTTAAAATAGTATCCTGTGAATGACTCGCCTTTAAAAACAATCTTACGTTGGTCTAAATAGTGCAGCTCTTCCTTCATAGGCAAATATCTCCTTTGTTTAAAGAGGGCTGCCTCAGCCAGCGCTTTTTGCGAAAGATGTGTTTTTGGAAATAGCTCGATTTTTCCAATATGCTCCAAACCGTTATAAAGCATTGCCCTGCTGTTGATATCAGAAGCAAGGGAATCTAACATGCCGTCAGGAAGTTCTACTCCGTTCTTGGCCATAAGCGTGGCATAGGTGGTTCGTATTCTGGGATCTTTTACCAGCAGCAACCTGTTAAAAAACTGCTGCATATCTTTTTCCCGATTAAATGGATAGAGCAAAATCACATAATCTTCTAAAAGGCTATTTTGCTTTTTCGCCGTTCTACTATACCTTAACTGTCCATTTCTATTTGCATATTGCCCGAGATGTCTCTTGAGTTGAATCTTTGCATCGTTTAACAGCTGTTTGCGATACTTTTTATAACTATTAGCCTTGATCATTCCCTTTGATTTAAGTTGGGATAACAAGGAGAATATAGGCGACTTATATTCTGTTATACCGCTATAATCAAGAATTTCAGGATACAGTTTTTTGGCCAGGGCCAAGCTGTCACCAAAGGGTCTGAAGATATTTTGAATTTCAAAAGTATTGGAAACCAAAGGTAGGTCCTGAGACATGAGCTGCAGTAAAAGAGCAACTGAATTTTCATCCTTCGCCTTGGCAATGGCCTGCAAAATTTTAGTCTGTGCTCCGGAATTATTATAAGACTTGGCGTAGTAGTCTTTAAAAAAAGCTACTACTCTGGGATCGTCTAATTTTCCCATTCTTTGAATCAGATACGACTGAATATGCTTCTTATCTGCCGGGAAATCAAAATGAGCTATATAGTGTTTTAAGGAATCTATATGCTGTTTGTCAAACTGAAGAAAACGATATCCACTAAAAACAATACTATCATTAGCACGGAGTGCCGCGAAGAAGTCGTTAGTTTTATCTTTAAGAATATTAGTGCCAATTTCTTCTCCCTCAGGAGTAAAATTGTCGAAGAAATTAGAGACAAATTCACTTGGTTTACTAATGGTATCCACTGTGGCTTTAAGCTCATATAGCAGCCCACCTCTCAGCACATTTTTTATCATAATTCCTCTTGTGCTTGCCGTATCCGTTAGGGTTAGCAGCAGTTCGTGATTACCGTCAATGGTTTTGCTTAAGGCTTCTTTTGCAATAATGAACTTCTTATCCGCATATTGTTTTTTCCTTAGCGCCCATACTGAATCTATTGTTGGAAAAGTTAAGTAGTCATGACTTTTGGTGAGTTCAACAGTGATTGCTTCATCATTTTTGTTCTGGTAGATGGTCTTTTTGGTATAGGGACTATAAGGTTTTGGCTTTTTTGCACCCTGGTAATAACTGTTACTGCTTTCTACAAACTTTCTTGGACTTACCGATGATATGGTACTAAAGAAAAGAGCAGTGTCCTTTACCTTCTTAAAAGCTTTTTGATATACCGAAGGGGTTACTTTAAATGAATTAAAAAAGGCCTCAGCGTTTTTAGTATCTTTTGTTAAACTACCCATTAAGTAGTAATCTCCTCTTCTTAAAGCAGTTTTTAAATAGAGCTTTTTTCCAGAGACGGAGTCAAAACTGGCTTCAGAGGTAAGGCTACGCTCCTTAAAAGCGCCATACTTTGGCTTTAATTTCAGGTCCTGATACCAACGTCTTTGAATTTGTTTTAATTCGAAAGTATCCTCTTCAATGAAATTGAAATCGTTTAAAGTTACCTTTCTAAGAAAGTAATACGAATCACTTTTTGGATCGTAACCTTCGAGACTGCGATTACCTCCTCTAAACCTGTTGGTAAAGGTATACAGCGAAGGCATCTTTATCTCAAAATCCTGATATCCGGAACTTAATTTGACCGGCTTGTCTTCTACACGCCTAAACTTTAAACTGTTAAAAATGGTATCGGATGCCACCTTGACATAATCGCCCTCTCCTCCCATCTTAAAGATGATAACCTCCAGAGGGGTAACAAATATCTGATATCTCTGATGATCCCCGTTTTTTAATCGGTTTCTAATATCCAGGCCTTCAAATCCATTTCTTGAAATTCTGGTTTTTTCCAGGATCTTCCCAGGAATGTTTTCGAACAACAATTCATCAATATCCTCTAGAGAATATTGATGAATTGTTGTT
>JBFOMC010000009.1:0-51560 GCA_040830565.1 Flavobacteriaceae bacterium | reverse complement strand
CCTGATCTAAAAAGTCTTCTATTGCCACCTCCTCCAGGTTTGTAGTATGCTCTCCTTCCACAGACAATTTATCCATAAAAGTGATGAGGTCCGGGATCACCACCAAAGAAGCCATATGGTCTCCTCCAATTTTATCAGGCATGATCACTTTATTAGCTCCCGCAAGCTCTAGTTTCTTTTGGGAAGTAACCAATGAAGCCCGACTTATAATAAAAAGTCTTTCGTTCATCTGCCTGGCAGAAAGCACTACGAAGAGGTTAGAAGCGTCATCTGGCATTGCCGTAATGAGATACTGAGCTCGCTCAATTCCGGCCTGCTTCAATACCTCATCGTCATTGGCATCTCCTTCTACAAAAAGCACCTCCCCTTCATGCTTTTCTAATACTTTTTTATCTTTCTCGATAACTACAAAAGGCCTTTTGTAGGCATTTAAGCGTTCTGCCGCCTGCATTCCGTTTCGGCCATACCCACAGATAATGACATGATCAGACAAGCTTTTGATCTTATTTTTCACCTTTCTTTTTTTTAAGAGTTGTAAAGAGTTTTTCCCTAATATGTATTCTGTAATTACCGAAAGTGCATAAGCAAATATAAAAACACTGGATACTATGAGTAAAACGGTAAATATCTTGTCGTCTGCGCCCAGAGGCCTGACTTCTTTGAAGCCCACAGTTGTAACGGTAATGATCGTCATATACAAGGCATCTAACCAACTGTAGTCAGAAATATAACGATAGCCGAACACGCCGATCAATAGTACTACTACCAATAAGGTTAGTGCAATATATATTTTGGAACGAAATAGCTTAAACATTTTTAGAGATCAAATACGGAGGTTCGTTTGGTATATACCAGATCTTTTATTCGAAGCCAGAAGGCCAAAAAGAGATATAGGGCAAAACCAAAGCCCAGCGTTACAAACGTTAAGTAAATAAAGGAAGTTCTAACTACTCTGGCTCGGATGCCCAATCGCTCGGCGATGCGCCGGCACACTTCAAAGCCTCGCTTCTGAAAGTAGTACAACAATTGATAAAAAATATTCATCGCATAAAATTACTATTTTCCATTTAATAATTGTGTTCCAATTACACATTGCAAACATTTGTTTATGGAACAATACGAACTATACAGCTGTAAGATCGCCTGACTCTGCATAGCATTTCTCGCGGATATCCCGAGTTTTCTAAAATTACTAATGATATTGTTCTCTTCAGATTTCAAACCAGCCATCAGGGAGATGATCTCTTCATGTACCGGCTCACCCCTTTGCCTGCCATAACAAAATTTTAAAGGGATAATAGTATTAATAAGTATCAGGTCTATAAATTTCGGGCTTATTTTTTTCTTCCTACCGGGAGATTCTCTTCCAAAACTGTAATGTTGGTCCCAATATTTACTAGCGCTAACATCAAAGATCTCCTCGTACTTTTTTCGGCTAGAGGCTTTGATTATTGTACTGAAAAGATTTTGCTTCCTGTAAAGTGATGCAAACTGGGAAAGTCTTATTGTGGGAAAATTAGAAGGTCTTAATTTAAAGAATTCTGGGGGCGCTACCCCGGAAGCATTTAGATTGAATTTTCTTTTTAGGTAGGCGTATTCTTTTTTTAATCTCAAGAAATAGATGTCTTTTACATCTGTAGTATCAAGGAGGCCGGTCATACCAAAAAGTACACTTTCTAATTGTGTAGGATTAGCTCTGGTTCGCTGCACGATAGTATAATCCAGGGCCTGTGCTAAACTATAAAAAGAGGCTCCATTGATCTTTAAACCGAAATTTTTGAGCAATAGCATAAATAATAGCCGTTCCCAGTCGTTGCCAATTGAACGAAGTAACTTCTCCAGGTCTATTGATCTTTCCTCAAGCCTTTCAAAATACAATCGCTCCAGCCAATGAGACACAAGAAATTTATCTACCGATGGAAGGTTTCTTTCGCAATTGATAAAACTGCTGAAATCACTATTTAAAAGATCTTGATAGGCCGCAAGCAGGGTTTTTGGAACAAAGTTGCAAAGTTCAAGACAGGGTATTTCTGTACGGTCTTTTCTGAAGACAGCTACATCGGATGTCCAGACCACATGCAGTATAATATTGTTGTAATTGTCATCTTCTTCATGCCGATGGGCATACCAGTCAGAAGCTTTTAAATGCACTTCAACATTCCCGGCCCACTCCTGGTTGTCTATTTCCAAACGGGCATTAAAAAAATCAGGACCTGAAAGCAGGTTGTGCTTCCCCGGATTAAGAATTACAATCTTTTGATTGCTGGTACTCACCAGGCCAGTGGTCCTCAACTTCCCAAATTTCCAGATATAGTGTAGCAGATCCTCTCGCATAGGAGACAGCAGTATTAGAACACTGAAAATAGTCCTGCTTCCTGAAACTTAATTGCAGTATGGAAAAAGGAGGATGTTGGATGTTAGATGTGCGATGTGCGATGTACGATGTACGATGTACGATACTGAATGTTGGAATATAAACCTTAGCTGGTAACGCGCTATTTTTTCACATATCTAAATTCGAATCTACACTGTTTATCTCCATCAGCAATGGTCATAGGTCTTTGAAAAGTTATACCGCAATTTTGTTTGTTAATTTCATTGGCCCAGAGGCCGTCCCAGGCGCAGAAAACTTTGGTCAGCTCAGGCATTCCGTACCTTTTAAAAAAAAGGTGAATACCGCAGCTGTCAACTACAGAGGTGAATTGATATTCTTCTTTTTCCTCCCTCATTTTTAGAAAAGTTCCAAAGGCTTTCTTGCTGTCAATGCTCGATTTTTCAATGAATTTTCTTTTATCTTTTTTTATCCATAACATTATGCGGGTAAGCCAGGTTACATATTTTCCTCCTGCGCTCTTTATTAACGATACACGAAGTTGATCAAGAGTTTCGGGCTTCGACGTATCGATGGATTTCATATATTCATAATAGGAAGCCATATAGGAACACATTATTAGAAAGCTCTGGCTCTGCTTGTCCTTGATGTAGTCTCCTTCTCCGTTAAAAATTTCGATGGCTCTTTGCTCGATGCGCTTATGGATTTCCGGGGACAGTTTTCTAAAGTTTTTGGGGAGTGTTTTGATAAAACTTCTATCCTGCCAATTCAGTTTATATTTAAGATTGAGGCTGCTCATCTTTTAAAACTACGGAAAAACCGCTCTTTTCTTATATTTCTGATATAGACTGCTGAACCCGATGGAATAAATGTTTGTCACCGTACTTTTAAGACTATCGCTACTAGAATAAAACAAGACTTCTTCGCCCTCCAGAAATTCAGGATAAAGGTCACTTCCTGTAGTATTTACTTCTTCTATGTTTTGCGGTAAAGACCATTTGTCTTCTAGTTTGTAAGAGATATACAAATCCCCAAATGAAGAAAGGTTCTGTTTTCTTTGGGAAGCTTCAAAAATAATTGCCATTCCATCCTGGCTTACTTCCATATTCCATTCCCCATTTTCCGAATTGATAGGTTCCCCTAAATTAACGGGGTGGTCATAACCGTCATTTTGCCTTTTAACGATATAGATATCACCCTGCCCCAAACCGCCTTCGCGATCAGAAGCAATATAAAAGTTCCCCTCCTTGTCCGTGACCAAACCGTATTCATTTTGTGCAGAATTGATCGGATAATCCAGCCTGATAGGATCTCCCCAGGCACCTTGCTCATCTCTTTCTACCTTCCATATATCCTGCGAAACTGGCAAACTATCACCAAATGGTCTGTTTGAAATGAAATAAAGGCTCCTGCCTTCATCTGTAAGATGAGGGGCACTATCATCATACTTACCGGAAAATGATGCCATTTTAGGTTTAGACCATTGGTTGTGCTCTTTTACAGAGAAATAAATAGTGCTTTTTAAATCTCCCTTTGCCCATTGACCCTCACTTTTTGCAAAATAGAGTTCTGTGCCGGAAGTCGAAAAAGTTGTGGCATATTCCACAAGCCCGGTGGAAATATTTTCTGGCTCAAAGATCTGGGCTACCGCTGGTTCTTCGGCTTCCCGACACCCCCAATGGAGGGCGACCAGGAAACTCCAAAAAATATAAATAATCGTATTCTTTAGTGTAAAAACCCTCATCATTATAATCAATAAACTAGCGTATGTAAGAACAATTACAACCGTTTTATACTTCTGCTTTATTATTCTTGAACTGCTATAAAGATATATTAGATTTTGTATGAAACCAGCGTTAAAGGAGATGTTTGTATTTTGCTTATCTCTAATACTGTTGAAAGTTGGAAGCCGCTATAACTTCTCGGGGGATAACTTCACTAATCTTCCCTTAGACCAAAATCTTGGACTGGATTGTTCAATTAAGATGACAAGGTTTCCGTTTGGCAGTTGGGCAATATCTCGAACTCGTCCTACTTTTGGCAAAACGGTCTCCATTTCATCAGTATCAGGATTATAACGTATAATTTGCTGGTAGGTTAATGCCCCCATAAGAAAAGAGCCATTCCAGGTTTCAAAATTGCTATTTTCTAGTTTAACCAGACAACTGGGAGCTAACCGAAAGGTGGGTGTCCAGTATTTTATAGGCAATACGGTGCTTTTTGCCGCTTCTTCCTCTGTCATTTCGGACACCGGGCTAAGGTCATAATTAAGCCCATATGAAAAAAGAGGCCAACCATAATTTCCTCCTTTGGTAATCACATTAAGTTCGTCACCACCCAAAGGTCCATGTTCATTAGCATATAAGATCTCATTATCAACGTCATAGAAGAGTCCCTGGGGATCTCTGTGTCCATAGGACCAAATCCCAGAAGGTTCTTCCATACCAGGAAAAACTGGATTGTCTTTAGGAATAGCTCCATCGTCCATCAGTCTGAATATCTTACCCCTTGGATCCGTCAGATCCTGTGGTCCCGGTTCAGGTCCGGGTGCACCTCCCACCCCAAAGCTGAAAAAAAAATGATTGCTGTCTTGCCATGCAATCCGGGAGCCAATGCAAAACTGATTTGAATTAAAAATTATCTCTACCTCCTGCGCCTTATTGCCTTTTAGCTTGAACCGCGCAATAGAAAGGTGGTAGTTCTCGTTCACGAAGCTGAGATAGGCCATTTGATTTGACGCAAAGTCTGGATGCAAACTTATATCCATCATACCCCCATAAGGCCTGTCTGTTACATAAATTTTGCTAGCAGGCAATCCTTTCACTTTTTCTACCTCACCATTTTGATAGTGGTAAAGCGCACCCATTCTCTCAGTGAAAAGGTAATCATTTTCGTCTATCACCTCAATAGCCCAAGGTATTTCAAAGCCCTCCGCCAATACCTCCTGTTTTACCTTAAGATCAGATACTTGTGTTTGCATCTTTTCTTCTTTACAGGAGAAGAAAGGCAAAACGATTGATATGAGGATTATCATGCCCATAATTTTTCCCTCAACTAATTTTATCATCGTTTATTGATTAACCCCAATGGCCTAATGGTATAGTCTCTATCCTAGGGCTAATTTATTAAAGCCTATTGGTACTGCTCTTCATACCAAAAGCTTTTACTTGGGTACTCTAGGCTAGTAGCGAAGCATGTAGTGAATCCGAGGTTTCAAAGAACCAAGGACTGGTTTATTGATATTTGGTCATTGGTAATTGATCAATCTTCAACAATCTCCCCTTCCCATTCATTAAAGCCTCCCATTAAATTATAGGCCGTCTCAAAGCCAAGGCTGTTCATTATAGCGCAAGCCTGTGCACTTCTATTTCCTGACCTACAATACACATAGTAGTTTTTTGATTTATCCAGGTCTTCCAACTCATCCAAAAAACCCTGACCGAGATAAATATCAATATTGGTGTAGTTAGGAATGGCTCCTTCTTCTACTTCCTCGGGAGTACGGACATCCAAAATAAAGGCATTGTCATCCTTTTCCAATTTTTCTGTCCATTCTTCCTGTGATAGATCTGCCATAAGTTAAATAGTTTAGGATGCAAAAATAGTAATATGGACTAACATCTCTGAACCAAACTACAAACTTTTATGCCGCTTATTATCTAATACTACATCCAATGGCTCTGGTGGTCATTTCACTTATAGGTTTCCCTGCTAACATCTCATCCACTGCATTCTCTACAAACCTTGCCTCAACCGCATTGGCATCAGAATAATTATCGTCTATGGCACCTATATACCTCACAATATTCCCATCAGCCATTTTTTCCAAAAGGTAGACATGAGGAGTTTTGGTAGCTCCGTATTGGGGATAGACCGTCTGACCTTCATCGATCAAATATGGAAAAGTAAAACCTTTGTCCTCTGCTCTTTCTTGCATTTTAGAAAAACTATCTCCCGGTTTTAGCTCAGGATTGTTGGGCATAATGGCAATTACTGGTACACCTTTAGATCTGTATTTTTGATCTAATGCGATAATTCTGTCTTCATAGGCTACCGCATACGGACAGGTATTACAAGTGAAGATCACCAAGAAGCCTTTTGCATCCTCGTACATGCCTAAAGATATCATGTTACCATCTACGTTCTTCAGATTGAAATCTGTGGCATAGTCTCCAATATTATAGCCATAGGCATCAGTCTCCCGTGGGTTAAACGCAAAGGCACAAACAAGTACCACTACTATACATGTTCCTAAAATTTTAATTGCTTTCATTTTTTTAAGTATTTCAGAGTTGTCACTACTTAAATGTATCTATTTCTGCTACGAGCTCCTCATAGGTAAAGGGCTTTTCATAAAATCTACGCTGGTTTTTAGTGTAAATCAGCGTTGCCGGAATCGCTCCGGACCAGTTGTCGTCTATTTGAGGAATCCAGATGTTCTGTTTAGGGTCGTCAAGGACCACCACGGTGGATTGCAACTTTTTCTTCTCAATAAATGGCAGCAATTGTTTCTTCCACATGCCTGGCATATCCAAGCTAACCAGGGTCACTTCTACGGTTCCGGCCTGCTCTTGCCCTACCCTTTCAAAATAGGGAAGTTCTTTAATACAAGGAGCACACCAGGTTGCCCAAAAATTAATGACGTGAATTTTGTCATCCGTTTGGTGCAACAGCGGTTTTAAACCCTCGAAGTCAAATACCTCAATAGGCATCTCTACTTCTCTGGTATCCTTCGACGGAGCCTCTGTAGCAGAGAGCAGACTCTGTTCCACTTTCTTTTCGGACCTGCACCCGAGCGCCAATACCAGCACTATAAGAATGAGTTGTTTCATGTTTAGGTATTTGTTTAAATTTAAGTAACCCTGTGTGCGACATCAACCGATTTAACAAAAATTTATGGGGTGCTGTATTTGTATTCTGATTTTTAACTATACATTTGTATATACAATTGTTGTAAATACATGAGTGTAGAAGAAATCATAAGAACAAACAAAAAGCTTCCTTTAGAAAGCAAGACCATTATTCACTTCATGTTGGTAAGCAACACCATTGCCGAGACTATCGCCAAAGCCTTAAAACCCTACGATGTATCGGCTCAGCAATTTAATGTCTTGAGAATTTTAAGGGGTCAGGATGGCAAACCCGCCAACCTATCCACCATAAATGATCGGATGATCACCAAAATGAGTAATACGACGAGATTGGTAGACAAATTATTGCTCAAAGGATATGTAGATAGAATGGTCTGCCCTTCTAATCGCCGAAAAATTGAAATTAACATTACAGACAAAGGAAAGAAGGAACTGCTTAAGATGGATAAGGCCGTTGCAGATGCAGAAAATACCCTTTTAAAGAACTTATCCACAAAGGAAATGGAACAATTAAACGAAATCTTTGACAAATTTTAGAACAAGAACCATAGTTATTATTTAATTTTAAAACGAAATCATGAAAAAGACAATTTTTAGCGTAACACTAGCCTTAGTTTTTGGAGCAACCGCTTCTGCCACTACACCTGTAGCCGGAGAAAAGAAAGAAGTAAAGGTTGAAGAAAGTACAGTAACCTGGAAGGCCTACAAGGTAACAGGGTCTCACACCGGCACGGTAAACCTTAAGTCTGGCTCCCTGCTTTTTGAGGAGGGAAAACTCAGCGGAGGAGAGTTCGTTGTAGACATGACTTCTTTAGTAGATCTTGACCTGGAGGGAGAGTACAAAGGAAAACTAGAAGGACATTTGAAATCTGACGATTTCTTTGGGGTCACCACTCACCCAACCTCAAAATTGGTATTTACCAAGGTAACTCCTTCAGGAAAGAACTCTTACGAGGTGACCGGAGACTTGACTATTAAGGGTATTACCAAAGCCGTAACCTTTGACGTTTCAGTATACGGCAGTAAGGCTACCGCGACCTTAAAAGTAGATAGAGCACAGTACAATGTAAGATACGGTTCTGGGAGTTTCTTTGAGAATCTAGGAGATAAAACCATCTATGACGAATTTGATTTGGTTGTAGATCTAGAGTTTTAATAAACTTAACCTCACAAGTTTTCCCCGTTTACCCAAAAGTAAACGGGGTTTTTTTTATCTCTTTTGATTTGTAATTATCAAATTCCTTTCTATATTTGACCAAATGAAACAGAATACAGTAAATAACTGGTGGTGGAAATCCTTACGTCTAATGTCGTGAGCTGAGCACCCTTGTATTTATACTGTACGAAAAGGCTTGTCTAACACGACAAGCCTTTTTGCTTTTTAACAATTTAATGAAATGACATATCAATTAACTACCCATTATAAAAGGATACTGGCAGATACCATAACTCCGGTGAGCGTGTATCTTAAGGTTAGGGACAGGTTTCCAAACAGCATTCTCCTGGAAAGTAGTGATTATAGGGCTAATGATAACACTTTTTCATATATCTGCTGTAATCCTATTGCTTCAGTAAAAATTCAGAACGAGATGATATCCCAGCAGTTCCCAGACGGGACCAAGGAAGAAGTTCAGATCACTGAAGAGGCAGATGTGCCATCAATACTTCACGAATTTGGAAGCAGGTTTAAGGTAGAAAACAACGGTTTCAAATTTATAAACAACGGGCTCTTTGGTTATATGGCCTATGATGCCGTCCGTTACTTCGAAGATATAGAAGTAACTAAAAAAGACGGGGCACTGGATATTCCTGATATTTATTATGCGGTTTACCGAAATGTCATTGCCATAAACCACTTTAAAAACGAAGCATACATTTTTGCACATTGTTATGATGGCGACAATAATACTGAAGAAATTGAGCAGATTTTGGAAGTGAAAAACTTCGCCTCCTACAACTTCTCCAAAGAAGGCGCGCCTACCTCCAATCTGAAGGATGAAGAGTATATGGAACATGTGGCACTTGCCAAAAAACATTGCCAACGTGGCGACGTATTTCAGTTAGTACTTTCCCGGAGGTTTACACAGGCTTTTAAGGGCGATGAGTTTAATGTCTACCGTGCTTTGCGATCTGTAAATCCCTCACCTTATCTATTTTATTTTGATTATGGAGATTTCAAAATTTTCGGAAGTTCTCCGGAAGCACAACTTGTGGTTAAGGACGGGAAGGCCGAGATACACCCAATAGCGGGCACTTTTAAACGTACAGGAAATGATGAGGAAGATGTAGAACTGGCCAAGAAACTTTCTGAAGACGCCAAAGAGAATAGCGAACATGTAATGTTGGTAGATCTAGCCAGAAACGACCTTAGCAGAAATGGTAATATGGTAAGTGTTGAAAACTACAGAGAGGTACAATATTTTTCTCATGTAATCCACCTGGTCTCTAAGGTAACAGGAATGAAGAAAAAGGACATTCCCACCATGAAAGTTGTGGCAGACACCTTTCCTGCCGGGACGCTAAGTGGTGCTCCAAAGCATATGGCCATGCAGCTCATAGAACGCTATGAAAAAACCAATCGCGATTACTATGGAGGCGCTATCGGCTTTATGGCTTTTGACGGCGACTTTAATCACGCTATTATGATCCGGACCTTTTTAAGCAAAAATCATCAGTTGCATTATCAGGCAGGAGCAGGGCTAGTGGCGGCATCGGACCCGGAGACTGAGTTACAAGAAACATATAACAAATTAGGAGCGCTTAACAAGGCCCTGGAAATTGCAGAGGAGATATAAAAATGAAGAAAGTTTTAGTCATAGACAACTACGATAGTTTCACCTACAACCTGGTGCATTATCTGGAGGATTTAGATTGCGAAGTAACCGTAAAACGAAACGACCAACTCAGTATTGACGAGGTGAATGCCTGGGATAAGATTGTGCTTTCACCCGGTCCCGGGATCCCTGATGAAGCCGGACTTCTAAAGGAGATCATTGCAACCTATGCCTCAACCAAAAGCATTTTTGGTGTATGCCTTGGACAACAGGCTATTGGCGAAGTTTTTGGTGGATCTATCGTAAATCTGGATAAGGTGTATCATGGGATAGCAACGGAAATTGAAATCATTAAGCCTGATATACTTTTTAGAGACATCCCAAATAGAATTGAGGTGGGTAGGTATCACTCCTGGGTGGTAGATCCGGATCTGCCTGAGGTTTTGGAGGCAACATCGAAAGATGAGAACGGACAAATTATGTCCTTACGGCACAAAACCTATGACGTATGCGCGGTACAATTCCATCCGGAATCTGTCCTTACTCCTGAAGGAAAAAAAATATTAGAGAACTGGTTAAACGCTGAAGCATGAAAGAAACACTCAACAGATTAATAAACCATGAGGTGCTCTCTAAGGAAGATGCCAAGACTATTTTGGTTAATATCGCCAAAGGAGAATACAACAGCAGCCAAATAGCAGCTTTCCTCACAGTCTATATGATGAGAAGTATTACCATTGAAGAGCTTGAAGGGTTTAGAGATGCCTTGTTAGAACTATGCCTGGCCATAGACCTCTCTGACTATGATCCTGTAGATCTTTGTGGAACTGGAGGAGACGGTAAAGATACTTTTAATATCTCTACCCTTGCCTCCTTTATCACTGCAGGGGCTGGAGTGAAGGTCACAAAACATGGAAATTATGGTGTTTCTTCTAAGTGCGGTAGCAGCAATGTCATGGAGTTTTTGGGGATCAAATTTAGCAATGAAGCCGACTTCTTAAAAAGGTCTATTGAGGAGGCAGGAATTTGCGTACTACATGCACCTCTCTTCCATCCGGCTATGAAAAATGTGGCTCCCATTAGAAGAGAACTGGCTGTTAAAACCTTTTTCAATATGTTGGGACCAATGGTAAACCCGGCCTTTCCTAAAAATCAAATGGTTGGGGTGTTCAACCTTGAGTTAGCTCGTATGTACGGGTATCTGTATCAAAATACAGATAAAAACTTTACCGTATTGCACGCTTTGGATGGTTATGATGAAATCTCTCTCACCGGAGATACGAAAACAATATCTAACCATTCCGAAGCCATTCTTGAACCGGCAGATTTTGGTTTGAGTCCAATCGCTGCCTCTGATATTGCCGGGGGCGAAACTATTGATACCTCTGCACAAATATTCATGGATATCCTACAGGGAAGAGGAAGCGAGGCACAAAACAATGTAGTCTGTGCTAATGCCGGGGTAGCCATCGCCACAGTTGAGGGAATAACACCTCTTGCCGGATTTGAAAAGGCAAAAGAATCACTTCAATCCGGAAAAGGCCTGGATGCTCTTCGTAAACTTCAAGAAATAAGTGCCTGATGGATATTCTACAAAAAATAGTTGCAGATAAACGGGTGGAGGTCAAACTAAAAAAAGGATTAATCCCGGTCTCACAGTTAGAAGCCTCTGTTCTATTTGAAAGGACACCGATTTCCCTGGCCACAAAACTCCAAAACAGCAATGCTGGTATTATCGCGGAGCACAAGAGACGTTCTCCATCAAAAGCAATCATAAATAATGATTTAAGTGTTTCAGAGGTGGCACGAGGCTATGAAGATGCCGGAGTTTCCGGGATGTCTGTTCTCACCGACGGCAAGTACTTTGGTGGTTCTGCAGAAGACCTTCTATTGGCTCGGGCTTCAGTGGATATTCCCTTGCTTAGGAAAGAATTTATCATAGATGAGTATCAAATTGTAGAAGCAAAGGCCATAGGAGCAGACCTCGTTTTACTAATTGCAGCCATTCTGGATCGTAAACAGATCGAAGAACTATCACTTACAGCCAAACGATTGGGCCTGGAAGTCCTGTTGGAAGTGCACAATGAGGAAGAATTAGAACGGTCAATAATGCCAAGTCTGGACCTCCTGGGAGTGAACAACAGAAATTTAAAAACCTTTGAAGTCGATCTGAATACGAGTAAAGAACTTTCTACCAAAATTCCGGAAGATTTTATCAAAGTATCTGAAAGTGGTATTAGTAATACTAGCGCGATAAAAGACCTTAGAAATTACGGTTTTCAAGGCTTCTTGATTGGCGAGAATTTTATGAAAACGGATAATCCGGGAGAAAGCGCATTGGAATTTATAAATGATTTGAGATCATGAAAATTGCCTATATCTTGTTTGATGGTATTACCAGCCTGGACTTTTTTGGGATATACGATCCGGTCAGCAGACTAAAGTCTATGGCTTACCTTCCTGAACTGGAATGGGATATTTGCGGAATCGCATCAAGGGTAAAAGATAATTTTGGGTTGCAAATTACCGTAGAGAAAATTAGCCCTCATCTGGGCAAATATGACGCCATCGTTGTTCCCGGAGGCTTCGGTACCCGAGACCTACAAAACGACATGGTATTTATAGAGTGGATCAAGACCGCCCAAACCGTACCCTTTAAAATATCGATCTGCACCGGAAGCCTTATACTTGGAGCAGCCGGGTTTCTGAGCGGGAAAAAATGTACAACCCACTTTAACGAGTATGATGCGTTAGCCACCTATACAGATAAGGTGAAAAAAGAACATATCGTTGAAGACGGGGATGTGATCACTGCCGGGGCAGTTGCAGCCTCGCTGGATCTGGGGCTCTACCTTTGCGAGAAATGGGCGGGTACGGAGGCCAGGCAACAGATTGCAAAATCTATGAACTATAAAGGAGCCCTATGTATCTAAAAGTCTGCGGCATGCGAGATAACATTACAGAGGTGGCGACCTTAAAGCCAGATTTTCTGGGATTCATTTTTTGGGAGCCCTCTAAACGTTATTTTAAAGGAAGCATTCCCCCTTTAGCGGTCACCACCAAAAAAGTGGGTGTATTTGTAGATGCCCCGCTAGAGGAAGTGGTCGAAAAGGTACGGAAGTACAGTCTCCAATTCGTGCAGCTACATGGGAGCGAATCTCCTGAATATTGCGGGCGATTACATAATGCACTATGGGCATCAGACATTCCGCCAGAGCTAAAATACGAACGAAAAAGAGTATGGGCAGACTATGATGAATTGGATCAGGTAGCCAGAATAATAAAGGTGTTTTCAGTTTCTAACAATTTTGATTTCAAACAATTAGAGCCCTATGAGCCCTATTGTGATTTTTTCATGTTCGATACTAAGGGAGAATTACCAGGTGGGAATGGGTATGCTTTCGATTGGACACTTCTAAGGAACTACCCCTCTAAAAAACCCTATTTTCTTAGTGGGGGCATTGGCCCTGATGACATTAATAAATTGCAGGATTTTATGAAATCAGAAGCATCTAAACATTGCTATGCACTTGATGTCAATAGCCGATTTGAAATAGCACCGGGATTCAAAGATGCCGAAAAGCTTCGCGAGTTTATTGATGCGTTGGATATTCTGAATTGAAAATGGAAAATGGAAAACGACATTCCACAGTTATGTTTGAACTTGAACTTGAAACTTGAACTTGAACTTGAACTTGAACTTACAATATGACTTATCAAGCAGATGAAAGAGGGTACTACGGGGAGTTTGGCGGAGCCTTTATCCCGGAAATGTTATACCCAAATACCGAAGAATTGAGGCAACACTATATCGCCATAATGGAAGAGGCTTCTTTTAAAAAAGAATTCCGCCAACTCTTAAAAGATTATGTCGGCAGACCCACCCCCTTGTACTTTGCCTCACGGCTTTCCGATAAATACAACACAAAGATTTACTTAAAGCGGGAAGATCTATGTCATACCGGCGCCCATAAAGTGAATAATACTATTGGGCAGATTCTAATGGCGAAAAAACTGGGCAAGAACAGAATTATTGCCGAGACCGGCGCCGGACAGCACGGGGTGGCCACAGCAACCGTTTGTGCTCTTATGGGAATCCAGTGCGTAGTATATATGGGCGAAATAGATATTGCCCGCCAGGCCCCAAATGTGGCTCGTATGAAGATGCTTGGGGCAGAAGTTCGTCCGGCCCTTTCAGGAAGTAGAACTTTAAAGGATGCCACAAATGAGGCCATTAGAGATTGGATTAACAATCCTGTAGATACACATTATATTATCGGATCTGTAGTTGGTCCGCACCCCTACCCCGATATGGTTGCACGATTTCAATCTGTGATCTCCGAGGAAATTCAATCGCAGCTTCTTGAAAAAGAAGGAAGAAAAGATCCGGATTATGTGGTGGCTTGTGTTGGTGGAGGCAGTAATGCTGCAGGGGCTTATTATCATTATCTGGACAAGCCCGAAGTAGGGATAATTGCAGTAGAGGCGGCAGGTAGAGGTATACATTCCGGAGAAAGCGCCGCAACCTCAGCCCTTGGAAAAATAGGTATCATCCACGGTAGTAAAACCCTCCTTATGCAAACAGATGACGGTCAGATTGTTGAGCCTTATTCCATTTCGGCAGGTTTGGACTACCCAGGGGTTGGTCCCATGCACGCTCATTTATTTAAGTCGGGTCGAGGTGAATTCATTTCAATTACAGATGACCAAGCCATGCGTGCCGGAAGTATGCTCACCAGATTGGAAGGTATCATACCTGCCATTGAGAGTTCCCATGCCTTTGCCATTTTTGAGGACAGGAAATTTGGGGCGGATGATTTGGTGGTGGTCAATCTTTCCGGACGAGGAGATAAAGACCTTCAGACCTATATCGATTATTTTGAATTGTAAATTTTTTCAATGAACAGAATCAATCAGAAACTAGCAGAACAAAAGAAGCTTCTTTCAATATACTTTACAGCCGGATACCCCGAACTTCATGACACCGTAAAGATCCTTGAAGCGTTGGAGCATAGCGGTGTAGATATGATAGAAATTGGTTTACCTTTTAGTGATCCCCTGGCCGATGGCCCGACCATTCAGCAAAGCTCAACAGCGGCACTGAACAATGGTATGACCACAGAACTTCTCTTTGAACAATTGGAAGGGATTAGAAAAAAAATTACCATCCCCTTAATCATCATGGGGTACTTCAATCCCGTCCTGCAATATGGGGTGGAGCGCTTTTGCAAGAAGTGCCGGGAAATTGGAATTGACGGACTCATTTTGCCCGACTTACCCCTGGCGGAATATCAGAACGACTATGCCGAGATCTTTGCCAATTACGGCCTCTTAAATATCTTTTTAATTACCCCTCAAACCTCCGAAGCCCGGATAAGACAAATAGATGAAGCCTCTGCAGGGTTTATCTATATGGTAAGTTCGGCCAGCACCACCGGAGCAAAGCACGGATTTGGAGAGGAACAACAGCAGTACTTTGAAAGAATAGCCTCCCTGGCCCTTAGAAACCCACAAATTGTCGGTTTCGGAATTAGTAATGCCGAGACTTTCGCTCAGGCAACAACTCATGCCAAAGGGGCTATTATTGGTTCGGCTTTTATAAAAGACCTCAAAGAAAATGGCACTAAAGGTATTGCAGATTTTATAAAAAGAATTCGCTAGATTTAGACCCTAAATTCAACGCAGATCACTTATGAAAAAAATAACCTACGTTATTCTATCCTTACTTCTGAGTTGCTTTTGTTCTGCACAGGAAAGCGCCCAATTAAAATCTCAGGTTAGACACACTATTGACGAATTGAGGGATTTTATTCAAATTCCAAATGACGCCTTAGACCATGCGGATATCAACCGTAACCTGAGCTGGTTAACGGATAAATTTAATGAGAGAGGTTTTAACAGTACGCTGTTACCTACTTCGGGTGAATCCTTATTTTTTGCTGCGTTACCAATGGAGGATGAAAAGCCTACCATACTTTTCTATATGCATTTTGATGGGCAATCTGTAGATCCTTCTAAATGGGATCAACCCAACCCCTATCAAGTAGCTCTAAAGGCAGAAGAGGACGGCGACTGGAAAACGATGTCTTTTGAGGATCTGAATGAGGATATCAACTACGATTGGCGTCTTTTTGGAAGGTCTACCTCTGATGACAAAGGCCCCATAGTCATGTTTCTCAACGCCATTGATCTGCTGCGTAAAAACAATATTAAAATTCCCTTTAACATAAAGGTGATATTAGACGGCGAAGAAGAGAAGAGTAGTAAGCCACTCCCTGAGGCGGTAAAACAATATCGAGAGTTGTTAGAGGCAGATATGTTGATTATCAATGACGGGCCGGTACATGCTTCAGGGAAACCCACAGTTGTTTACGGTTGTCGGGGTATTACCACTCTAACCCTTACTGCTTATGGGCCCATAAAACCTCAACACAGCGGGCATTACGGTAATTATGCACCCAACCCCGGTTTTCGGTTAGCACAGCTATTGGCAGGCATGAAAGATGAACATGGAAGGGTCCTGATTCCGGGTTATTACGATGGTATAACCTTAGATGAAGCCACCATGAATGTAATTAAAAGTGTCCCTGATAACGCCGAGTCCATACACGCTCTTTTGGCGATAAAGTCGGCCGAAAAAGTGGGTAACTTCTACCAGGAAGCTCTGCAATATCCTTCACTTAATATTCGTGGTCTTGGTTCTGGATGGATAGGTGAAAAAAGACGCACCATTGTACCGGAAAGTGCCACTGCCGAACTGGATTTACGCCTGGTACCAGAATCTGATGGGAGGAGATTGAAGGAATTGGTGAAGAAATATATTCAGACCCAGGGGTTCCACATCATGGATACTATTCCAACAAAGAAGGAACGGCTGGCCCATGATAAGATAATGACGGTTTCAGAAGGAAGTGTTACAGATGCTTTTAGGACAGACTTGAATAACCCTTATGGGAATTTTTTGGTGAATACCCTAAAAAACACTTTTGGCGAAGAGGTAGTACAAATTCGTATCATGGGAGGTACTGTACCTATTTCACCCTTTATCAACGAACTTAAGATCCCGGCTTTTATCTTACCTATGGTTAACCCGGATAACAACCAGCACAGTCCGAACGAGAACTTGAAAATTGGGCAGATTGCCTATGGAATCAGAGCTTTTTACAGCTTGTTGAGTACTGAACTCATCATCAATTGAAATAATAATGAAGGCAATCTTCGGTTCAAATTGGCTCTACGTTCTTATCTTAGTACCTATGAGCATTGTAGCACAAGAATATAACACGGAGGAGGCCGAGGTACCTGAATATAAGCTCCCCGAGCTTCTTGTAAACCAGAGCGGAAAACGCATTTCCACTATTGAGGCCTGGGAAAAAGATCGCCGGGCCGAAGTACTAAAGCTCTTTGAAGAAGAGGTTTACGGTAAGCAAGCCTTAGAAACAATAGCTGTTGACGCCTCTGAAAAGCTCATAGACTCAATAGCCTTTGAGGGTAAGGCAAGCCTGAGTGAAATGACGTTTACCTTTAAAGCCAATGGAAAAAGCCTAAAAGCGGTTCTTCTCCTAATCTTACCGAATGTAAACCACCCTGTTCCCATTTTTTTGGGTTATAATTTCAATGGTAACCATACCCTCCTCCATAATAGTTCTATTAGCCTACCAAAAGGCTGGGTAATGTCTGGGGATCAAATTGGAGTGATAAACAACGAGGCAACGGCCGTCTCCCGAGGTTCCAAGTACGCTCGCTGGCCTGTATTAAATATCCTGGCAAGGGGTTACGGTTTGGCGACAATGCATTACGGTGATATTGATCCTGATTATGACGACGGATTTCAAAATGGAATCCATGCCTTGTTCAGTACATCGGGGAATCGTAACAAAAGTGATTGGGGTTCCATTGCAAGCTGGAGTTTTGGCCTTTCAAAGATCATGGATCGTCTTGAGAAGGACCCTCGCATAAACCCAGATCAAGTGACAGTATTTGGGCATTCGAGACTCGGAAAGACCGCGCTGTGGGCCGGAGCTATAGACAAACGTTTTGCCCTGGTTATTTCAAACAATTCGGGATGTGGGGGCGCGGCCTTATCCAAACGACAATTTGGCGAAACCGTAGCAGCGATCAACAATCGGTTTCCGCATTGGTTTTGCGACAACTTTAAAAGTTATAATAACAGGGAACTAAGCATGCCATTTGATCAGCATCAGCTTTTAGCACTTATTGCCCCCAGGCCTCTCTATGTGGCCAGCGCCAAAAATGACAACTGGGCAGATCCAAAAGGGGAGTTTTTATCCTTAAAATATGCTAGTGAGGTGTACAGTCTTTATGACGAAGGCAATAGAATTTCCGTAGACCAACCTCCCCAAAATACACCGCTAATTCAAAACAGCTTAGGCTACCATTTACGAAACGGGAATCATGATGTAACTCCATACGATTGGGAGCAATTTATGAACTTTGCAGATCTTCAATTCAAATAGGACCTTTTCTTTTTGGTGTACTATTCCTTTGGAGTGCTATTCAAGATGGTGAGGTATTTTGGCCAGGGCCCGACTTCAGTTTTATATTGTTTCGCGATGACCCTTGATACCTGGGTTATATGACCTAGATCGTGTACTACCCAGGCTGCAAGTAGGTTTTTAAGTGTTACGGTACCCAATTCGGGATGTTGAGCGGTCCTTTCAAGATCTTCTGTAGACAACTGTTTTGATCTTAAAGAATTTAAATTGGCTTTTCTCAGTTCGGCAAATTCCTCCAATAACTGCTCCAAGGACTTCCCTTTGCTATTTTCAAATTGTGCAAACCTATTAAAAGGTTCAAAGCTGACCTCTGAATCATTTGCCAAGATCAGATTGGTCCTGACCATCCAATCTGTTTTTTCGCCATGTATTAAATGACCGATAACATCAAAAGCGCTCCAGGAATCGCCACCTTCATTTTTATGTGTTAACTGAGAAGGAAGATCTGAAAGCAATTGCCTCATCACCGTCGGAGTGCGCTCAAGAATTTCTATGGCTGTGTCCAGTTCAAAGGTCATTCTATGTAGATTTAAAGTTATGCGTTGCCCTCCAGATGATTAAACGGGTTTTAAGCCGAATTTCTACTTGCATTAATATTTCCGTAGAGCGAACGGGTCACTATTTTTTCATAAAGCTCAGTAAACTCTGTGTTCTTACCGAGTTTCTGAAGTGCATATTGCTGAATAACCAACAAAGGAAGTACAATTTGTTCCCGAATCTTGATGGATTCCCTGGAGACCTCTTCATTTTCCATTAAAACCTTGGCATTAGAAATCTGCAACAGCATCTTTTTAGATAAGACGTACTCCTGGTGTAAAATGTTCCAAAACTCTCCGAACTCCTCATCTTCCTCCATATACCTGGTGAGCTCAAAATAGCACTTGGTTAAAGACATCATACTATTGAGCATCAAGGCTTTGAAAAAGGGAACCTCCCTGTATAATTTCTTAAGAGCTCTGAGCTTTCCTTTCTCCTGCATGATCTTAATAGCGGTACCAATGCCAAAATATCCAGGTACGTTTTGCTTCAGCTGGCTCCACGAACCCACAAAGGATATGGCTCTTAGATCTTCCAGTTCTAATTTCTTCTTATTCCCGCGCTTCCCGGGTCTACTTCCAATATTGGCTTTTTGATAAAACTTCAGGGTACTTCTGCGTTCCAGATAAGGAACAAACATCTCGTGGTTTTTCAGGTCCTGATATTTGTCGAAACTAAGTTCAGAAAGTTCTTCGAGCAACTGCCTGGATTCCATGCTCAGCACATTCTCCTTCCCAAAAAAAGTATTCGAAAGTCCGGCAGTAAGCAATTGCTCACTATTGTGCATAAACAGTTCCTTAGTTCCGTAGGTACTGGTAATGGTTTGTCCCTGTATGGTTAATTGTATTTCATTATTGGCTATATCCTTGGTGTGCGCTGCGTAAAATCTATGTGTCTTACCTCCACCACGGGCCGGGGGTCCACCCCTACCATCAAAAAATATCGCCTTAATCCCGTGCTTTGTACAAACTTTAGACAGGGTTTCTTTAGTCTTGAAAATAGACCAGTTGGCTTTGACAAAACCACCGTCTTTGGTCCCGTCCGAGAATCCGAGCATGATGGTTTGTTTTTTATCTCGGTTTGTTATATGCTTATTATAGGCTGGAAGCGAAAATAAGGTTTCCATCACCTCTTGAGAGGCCGCCATACCTTTCATCGTCTCAAAAAGGGGCACAATATCAAAGCTTATATTTTCTCCGTTCCAACCGCACCATCTAAATAAGGCATACACAAAAAGCACCGAAAAAATGTCTTCCGAATTACTGATTATATACCTGTTACAACCTTCTTCCCCATTCTTGCGTTGAAGGCTTTTTAGTTGAGAAACGTTTCTAATCGTATCTTTTACAATCTCTTCTTTATAGTCCTTAGCTTTCAACTCAATGTTGGAGGTAAGTAATATTTTGATAAGCTTGGCCTTGCTCAATTCATTTATATCTTTTTTAACCAGCTTGTTCTTAATCAGGACCTGGTTAATAACATTTCGGTGCACACGATGGTCCTGTCTGATATCCAGGGAGGCAAAGTGTGTTTTAAAAAGTTTCACTTTGTCAATAAAATGATCCAAATCAATCAGATAAAGGCTATGGTATTTATCAATTAATAAAGTCCTGATGCTATTTAAATGACCGATGATCTTTTCATAACTCACAACTTTGTTCACGTTGAACATTGCCTGGTACAACTGGGCTCTAAGTTCATACAAGGGTTCCTGGATTTCACGGAAAGACAACTTTTTCTGAAGGGCTTTAAGATCGTTATAATAGCATTTCATGAGATTTAATCGCAATTCATCAGCTACATCCTTGGTGATCTTGGCGGTAACAAAGGGATTTCCGTCCCGGTCTCCCCCGGGCCAAAATCCCAGCTTAATAATATTGTGATTATCAAATTCTTCGTTCTTTATATTCCCTTTGATATAGGCAAATAGTTCTCCTACGGCGTCATAGTAAACATGCCTAAGGTGGTAAATGATATTCTTCGCTTCGTCAAGAGGGGTGGGTTTTTTCGCATTGATCAGGGAGGTGAGCCCTAACTGCTGTAAAGTGACATCTATTTCATCCGCATTGTTGTCAACAATAAGGGCCCTCAGTTTTTCCATGATATCTAATACGGGAGGCGTGTAAAACTGTGTGGGGTGCGCGGTGAGCACAATTCGTGCACTAAAAGTTGACAATTTTTGAGACACTTTGTCCCAACGTTTGTTCTTATTCGCCAATTGAAAATAATCACGGATAGAAAGGGATATGGAGTGCTCATGCAATTTTGGGAAGGCGGCATCTTCTACACTGTCATAAAGCACCACTTGTCTTTCCACATACTGAATTATCCGGAACATAAAATCAATGCGTTCCTTTTCCGAGGCCACCTGAACATAATTCTCAAAAAATGCCTCCAAAATCTCACTAGGATTCTTCCCTGATTGCAACCCTTTTTCACAATACCTAAATAACAGCGGAATAAGCATTCCAACATTTTCAATGTTCCTGTAGGGTAAATTAAGGAAGAGACTGTTGTAAATATTGAACTTATTGTAAACAGATTTCTTGAATTCCTTTAATCTTTCGGACTGACTCATACTTAATCAAAATATTGCTAATAACGAACGGTCTCGCTCGTATAAAAAACCTCCTCTATGGGCTGCCAAATATCGGCATAATTCCAGAAAAGAGACAGGGCAATTGTCGCCCTTAACAAAATAATGCATAGAGATCATAAAACCAACAAAAGAGGAAATGCAATTAAAAGAATTCCCTGTACTGTTCCACCCTAAAATCGAAGGTGGTATACTTCGGGTTTAGGGCTTTTTGCCTCTTATACGCATCAAGACTTCCAACTGCTCTGTTTGCGGCTCCCGAAGGAGCGGTAAGTGAAACAGTTTTTATATGCCGGGTTGTGTTTTTGGTCTCCATTTCAAATGAATAAATCCTTGGAACCTGCGAAGAGATTTCGTTGTACTCCGCACCTCTTTCCTTCAGCAACTTCCTAAAAAAATATTCCGGGCCGTTTTTACTATTTCCCCCTGTAAAAAGTAAGGTGTCTACTGTTGGAAACTCCTCCAAATAAAAAAACATATCCCTTAATTTTACATTCGTCATTCCAAGGTCCGAAGCATCAACTTTCATGCGTTCCGCACTTTGCACAATATCACAAATACCCAGTTTCCTACTTTTTAAAAATCGCTTGCGTTGGTCAATTGCCCTGGGAGAGGTTTCGAAGACCAGATTCAGATCAAATATTTCGCTAAGAATCTTCCATAATTGCCCATCCCGACTCCCATAACAAAAATCGACATCCCCTGGTTTCAGTGCTCCGATGGTAAATCTGGGAGGTGGCAAAGTACCCACGATTAATTTGGTTACTCCTTCGTACAAAAAAGGCGGGTAAGGATGGGTATGTAAAAACAAAGTTAGGTGTTAGGTGTTAGGTGTTAGGTGTTAGGTGTTAGGTGTTAGGTGTTAGGTGTTAGGTGTTAGGTGTTAGGTGAAATTAAATTTTTACTTTCCACTTTCAATTTTCCACTTTCAATTTTTGATTACTATTTACTCGGCTTCAACCTGCAACCAATGCTGCCTTATGCAGTTATTGTGGTCATAAGTTCTTTGGCTTTTTTTATTAAATTTCTATTCTGCCTATAGCTCTGTTTAGACATTCCTTCGTATTCTGTTACAATTTCAGTGAGTAGCTCCTTGGCTTCTTTCAATTTACCTCTTCTTTGATAGAAATTGGCCAGTTCTAACCTTTCCATGTATCTACTGTAGGGTGCGTTAAACCCCTTTAGTATTTCTTCTGCCCCATTAACATCAGCTATTTTCTCCAAGGCTAGTCCGTACAAAAACGCGGCCTTAGACTTATTAAACTTGGAGTTGTCCTTAATTTTCTCGGCATAATATATGGCCTTTTCAAAATTCGAAGAAAAATAATAGGCCTCTTCTAGTTTTGAAATAACATAAAAATCGTTTTGAAAAACATCTTTCAAAGAAGCCTCATAGTGATCTATGGCTTTTTCAAAATGCTCAGCCTCCAGGTAGGCATCGGCCAACCGAACCTCATTTTCAAAAGTTGCAGAAAATTTGAACTTTTTCTCAAGATCCCTGATCTTTTTAGTTGGGTTAATTACCGCAGTTAGGTTCTCTTGTGCCTTATCTATATCACTTTTCCGGAACACGTTCATGAACAAATACAATAGTGAACCTATAACAGGTAAGAAGATAATTGCAAAAATCCAGTAGTAGTTATTTTTTTGAACAACACAATGGTACACGCAGAAGCCCTGCAGCGCAATGATTAGGTAATAGTGCATGCCCTAAAATAGCAACTTTAGGTGTATTGGGGAAAACATTCTCTTCAAAATAGATCAACTACTTTAAAACAAGGTCAAGGTCTTCAGAATTTACCAAAGCACCACTTCCTAATTGAATTTTATCTATGACTCCTGGTTCTGAGGCGGTTAGGGTAGTCTCCATTTTCATGGCATTTATAACGAATAAAGGCTGGTTTTTTTGACCTTATCCCCTTTCTTTCCCGCACATTGAACAACAGGCCCTGAAAATCCGAAGGGTAATTTCACCCCTACTTGCAACCAAGACTTTTTTAATATCCACGGAAAAATATTTTTAAATACTACAACTGTATACTATAAACCTAGTCTTTTTAACTCTGGAAAACAATGGTATTCCGCTATAAATCTCCCTTTAATTAGTGTAATTTTTTTAAAAGAAGGGGCTTCCATTTTAAGAATTATCACGAGGCTATCTAATCAAGATCCAACCAGATAAAATCTAATGTACCACGCCAACTTCGGAGGGGCTATTATTTGACTTGAATTTAGATTTGCGTTATCTTTAGAAGACTAAATTCTAGATAATGGGCAAGGGAGATAAAAAGACAAAAAGAGGAAAAATTGCCAATAAATCCTATGGAGCTAGAAGGCCTGGAAAAATTAAAAGAAGGCCCACTGTAGAGCAAAAGATCACTCCAAAAAAGAAAGCTTAATCATAGGGAAATTCAATACGAACCTCGGCTGCCTCATTCATACTGATTTTAAAGGTATGAAAGCCCTCTTCAATGGTAGCGCCTTGGGCATAGTCATACACTAGACCACGTTCGCCTATAACTGTCTTAACTGAAAAATGGGAAGGTGGCAAACCAATGTCGTTATTGAATTTCTGATAATCACTCAGCTCACCAGGAGCGATTTCCAAGAAAGTGTTGTTGTCAATGATTACAGATTGTAAGGTAATAATTCCTGTATTCTCCACCCGAATGTTTACGGCTCCTAGGGTCGTTGTAGCTTCATCATCATTTTTACAACCCAGAGCTAGACAGGCTACAAAAGCCAGCAGCATTATCTTAGTGTTCTTCATAAGCAAATATTAGTGCGTCCAGATCTGACGGACTTCAAGCTCTAATCTATCTTAAACTCGAGCATTACATCTCCTTCCGCACTTACATCTAGTTCGTAAGTGTATAGGCCAATGGGCAATGCCGTTTCACCTACAAAATCTATTGGTTGCAACGTAAAGGTCTCCTCACCCGATTTAATCTCAATAAAGGCATATCGGTAAGCTGTTTCGTAAACCAGGTATTCGGAAAAATCATTCGGAGCCACATTCGTATGCACCTCCTCAGCATCACCAACCTGAACCTCATCAAAGGTTATACTACTCGCATTTTTAATACGAATCTTTACTTCATTAATATCATCATCACGGTCAGTACAAGCAAACAAGGTACAAACCAGTGTGAGACCTAAGAAAAATAACCGTTTCATCTGTTTGATTTTTGTTGTTTTTAAGTCAGATGTATGTCATCAATGATACCCTAGGTTTAGATTATCCTAGCCATAATGACACCTTTGCAGTCTTTCATTAAAGATGCTACTGTAATAAAACGGTTGCTTTACTAAAATATTCTATCGGATGAAAACAAGGGTATTTTCGTCAGGGGAGTGTTGCTCACTAAAACCATAGCCCTCATAATTAAAGCCCTTAAGCCCCTCCAGGGTATTGATGTCGTTATCTAGAATATACCTGGTCATATAACCTCTGGCCAACTTTGCAAAAGTCATTATACTCTTGTATTCCCCGTTCTTGAAATCCTTGAATAAAGCCGTAATGACTGGCACTTTAAGTGCTTTTGCATCTATGGCCTTAAAGTATTCTGCACTTGCAAGGTTTAGGAAAATCTCATCATCTGCCAGCTCTTCGTTAAGAGATTGAGTGATTTTTTTTCTCCAGAACTCATATAGATTCTTGTTCCTTCCTACCGGAAACTTCGTTCCCATCTCAAGTCTGTAGGGCTGAATAAGATCGAGAGGTTTAAGAAGGCCATAGAGCCCGGAAATTATTCTTAAGGAGTTCTGCAGTCCTTCAATTTTATCAAGGGGTAAAGTATACACATCTAAGCCTCTATACACATCACCGCCAAAGGCATATACTGCCTGTCTGGCATTCTCCTTGGTAAAAGGCAGGCTCCAACTCTGATTGCGTTCATAATTGAGCTGTCCTAAATTGGCAGAAATGCTCATGAGTTTAGACAAGCTTCTGGCCGATTTCTTCTTGAGCAGCTTATTAAGTCTTTCAGACTCTGCCAAAAAACGGGCTTCGCTGCTTAAATCTGTAGGAATCGTACTTTCAAAATTAAGCGACTTGGCTGGAGAAATAACTATTTTCATTTTCGAAATTTTGCCTAAAAATACTGATGATTTTTGTGAAAACCTCAGAGCATGGCAAAGAGTTTTTCATTTGTCAGAATTCCAGATTGTTTAACCCTTGTTGTGCTTGGAATAATGCCTCCACTTGTCTATACAATTGGCCAAATCCTCCGGGATCTCAGAGTCGAACTGCATGAGTTTGCCACTAACCGGATGTACGAATCCAAGCGTTTTAGCGTGTAAGGCCTGCCTTGGTAAGATCTTAAAAGCGTTGTCTACAAATTGTTTGTATTTGGTAAAAGTAGTGCCCTTTAATATTTTATCGCCTCCATATCTTTCATCATTGAAGAGGGTGTGACCAAGGTATTTCATATGAACCCTTATCTGGTGCGTTCGCCCGGTTTCAAGTTTACAGGATATTAACGTTACATATCCCAGACGCTCTAAAACCCTGTAATGCGTAACGGCCTCTTTGCCCTGATCCCCTTCAGGAAAGACCTGCATTTGCAGTCTGTTTTTCGGATTCCGACCAATGTGTCCTTCAATAGTACCTTCATCATCTTCTACATTACCCCATACTAGGGCAATGTATTCTCTTTCACTGGTCTTATCGAAGAATTGTTTGGCCAAATGAGCCATGGCTTGTTCGGTCTTGGCCACCACCAAAAGTCCGGAAGTATCCTTGTCTATTCTGTGTGCCAATCCAGGTCTTTGGTTGCTATTTACCGGTAAGTCCGATATATGATGCAGCAAGGCGTTTATCAAAGTGCCTGAATAGTTACCGTGTCCCGGATGTACTACCATTCCGGCAGCTTTATTTACTACCAGCAAAACTTCATCCTCGTAAAGTATATCTAGTGGAATGTTTTCCGGGGCAAGTAAAAATTCATAGGGTGGATGTTCAAAAAGTACCCTAACCTCATCTCCTGCCTTTACTTTATAATTCTGCTTAACAATGACATCATTCACCCAGATATTTCCAGCCTTTGCCGCTTGTTGAATCTTATTTCTTGTGGCATTCTCAATGAAATTCATTAAGAACTTGTCCACTCTTAGAGGTTCCTGCCCCTTGGAAGCGACGAACTTATAATGTTCAAAAAGTTCGTCATTCGTCTGATCTGAAGTAGTATCGGCTTCCATCGCCTAGTTTGAATCTGCCTGAACTCTTGCACGATCCGGAACCTTTCCGTTCCCGCAGACCAATTCTATTTTAGAAGTTTTAGGCAATTTGTCCCCTTCGTTAATGCGCTTTCCCTTAAATTTTATGTAGTATACCATATCCTTGCCCAGTTCATCTATGTAGGTGACGCGCTGTACATCTAGCCCTACGGCTCTTAGCATAGATGCCGCATTGCGCTGAGTGACCTGAATAACCTTTGGAACCGTAACCTTTTTGTAGCCCGAAGGATTTACAGTGACATAAATTTTTCTGTTTTGTTTTACTTTGTTCCCCGCTGGCGGATTTTGTTCTATTATGGAAAATCTGGGGTAATCCGGGTTGTAATTGGCAGAGTCCAGAACTTCATACCGCAGATCGGCCTCTTCAATAACCTTTCTCATATCCATAACAGACATTTTAGAGAGATCAGGAACTTCCACAAACTCCCCATGATTTGTAGAGCTCTTAAGCCATTGTAAGGCACCAAAGCAGAGTAGTACTGCGGCCAGGACCGCAAGTCCGAGGTTTATTAAAAAGGATTTGCTTCTAAGGAAGTTCAAAAAATGCTTCATGTGCAATTAAATTAACCGAACAAATATACGTATTGAGTTCAAAATAAAAGAGGGGTTGTATCTCTAAAAAATAGCCCGGCAAGTCCTTTCAATACCCAGGTTTTGTAATTGTTAGCACTTCAGTCTAAAAAAACAAAGTGCTACTTTTTTAAACACAGTCCTTTTTTCTTTATTTTGAACTCAGACAAAATATACCCGCTATGGGGTATGCATTAAGAAGTTAACGACCGGATGAAAAAAAATATTGCCATAATAATGGGTGGCCATTCCAGCGAGTATAAAATCTCCTTAAAGAGTGGTAATGTGGTCTACAATTACCTTAATAAGGATAAGTTTAACGGCTACCGGATTCATATTTTCAAAGACAGGTGGGTATATGTAGATCCTGATGATAAGGAACATTCGGTGAACAAACACGATTTCACTGTAGATCTTCCGGCGGAAAAATTGAAATTTGACTGCATTTTTAATGCCATCCACGGCTCTCCCGGGGAAGACGGCTTTATGCAGGCTTACTTTGAACTATTAGGTATCCCGCAAACCTCCTGTGATCATTACCAGGCCGCTCTGACCTTTAACAAGAGAGATTTGTTAAGTGTTTTAAAGCCCTATGGTATTTTGAGCGCTGAATCTTATTACCTCAATTTAGGAGACCCCATTGAAGAAGAAAAGATAATTGCAAAAGTGGGACTCCCCTGTTTTGTTAAAGCAAATAGGGCGGGTAGTAGTTTTGGAATAACCAAGGTGCACCAAAAATCCGAACTAAAGGCCGCGATTGCTAATGCATATAAGGAGGATGATGAAATATTGATTGAAGCTTTTTTGGACGGTACCGAGGTGTCTGTTGGGGTGATTAAGTACGAGGGAAAAACTAAAGTTTTACCCATTACAGAAATAGTTTCGGAAAACGACTTTTTTGATTATGAGGCAAAGTATGAAGGGAAATCTAAGGAGATAACCCCGGCGAGAATCACAAAGGTGCAGGAAGAGAATGTAAGCGGCTTGGCCCAACGTGCTTATGACATTCTAAAAATGAAGGGATACTCCCGAAGTGAATTCATCTTTGTCGGAGATGTGCCTTATATGCTGGAGATGAATACTACTCCAGGTCTAACCGAGGAAAGCATTTTACCACAGCAGGCTGCAGCCGCTGGAATCTCCCTGTCTCAGCTCTTTGAGAGTGCCATCGTAGAGGCTTTGAAGTAAAATAAGTAACTTAGTCCGATAAGATAAAGTTATGAGGCGAGCAATTTTTCCCGGTTCCTTTGATCCGATCACCCTGGGACATTATGACATTATTCAAAGAGGACTCTCCCTTTTTGATGAACTGATCATAGCTATTGGGATAAATGCCGAAAAAAAATATATGTTTTCCCTTGAGGAACGACAGCAATTTATCCTGGAGGCTTTTAAGGAGGAGCCAAAAATAAAAGTGCTCACTTACCAGGGCTTAACGGTGGACTTCTGCAAAAAGGTAAAAGCCGACTATATTCTCAGAGGCCTTAGGAATCCTGGAGATTTTGAATTTGAAAAAGCTATAGCCCATACCAACAGAAAACTTTCAGAAATAGAAACAGTATTTCTATTAACTTCTTCTGGTAAGTCTTATATCAGTTCTTCCATTGTACGAGATGTGATTAGAAATGGAGGCGACTATTCCGGTTTGGTTCCAAGCACAGTGCATTGGAAACCTTAGTCGATTTAAAAACATTTGTAAGAATATTTTTACATTTATATTGAAATTTAATTCAAATTTATGTGGTATTCTTTGGCGTCTTTTATATCTTAGTAAGAAATTTCCTATTTTAGCCTTTGATGTATAAAGCTTCCCTTCTACTCATCTCTAAAACAAAATCCGGTTGTCTTCACCTTATTGGGTCTGTGCGAAAACCACTTTGGGGGTTTTGGGTAAGAGCTCTCTGTAGTTGGGCCGTGTTCAATTTGAAAATTACGAGGAATTCCTCAGGACTACAATAGGTGTTTTTTGCATTGAATAAAAGGAAATGCCCGGCATTTGCTTTACTAACACATAGCATTTGAGTAAGAAAAAGGACGTATTTAATGGTGCTTTCGGGATATTTGAGCGGGCTCTTCCATCTATAATCCGCCACAAACACCACAGAATAGGCGAAATTCACAACAATCATTGAGAAATGTTGAATAATCCGTTTACTTTAGTAGGAAATTTCGACGTAGTGTTGCAAGGGTCCCAAACTTCCATAAATAACTACTTGATAAAACAGTTGCCTAAGTCGACCGTTTTCATCAATGATAAATACCAGGTAGTACATGCTTCAGATAGCTGGATTAGAGAATTTGATCTAGACTCCCAGGTTATTGGTAAATGCATCCATAAACTGCATAAAAACCTTAGTACTGAATGGAATGAAACTATGGAAGCCTGTCTGAATGGTATAAACCAGGAGAAAAAGCTAGAACAATTTATAGATCAACAGGGGGATGAAGCTTGGTTTGAATACACTATGATTCCCTGGTATGATGAAAAGGAAAATGTCATTGGAATCGTACTGCAGTTAGACAATGTTACAGAAAAGTTGGCTCGTGAACTAAGACATGAAAAACTTAAAATTCTTCTGAAGGAAAAATCGAATATCGCTAAGATAGGAAGCTGGGAATACAATGTGGAACAAGACAAACTCCACTGGTGCGAAATGACAAGAAAAATTCATGAGGTTGATGACGACTACGAACCAAACCTCAATGATGGCATACTTTTTTACAAGGAGGGCTATTCCAGAAATACCATTTCAATGGCCGTATTCAAAGCTATCGAGAACAACGAAGAATGGAGCGAAAAATTACAATTGATCACGGCAAAAGGCAGGGAAATATGGGTGATTGCGGCTGGCAAGCCCCTATTTCAAAACGGTAAATACAGCGGCCTAATAGGGACGTTCCAGGATATTACTGACCACGTAATCTCAGAGGTGAAAACTCGTGAGAGTGAGAACCTACTGAGAACAGTAATAGACAGCCTGCCCCTTAATGTTTATATCAAAGACACTGAATCCAGAAAGATATTGGTCAACACCTCAGAATGTGAATACCTGGGAGTTGAAGATCCGAATGAACTGCTTGGAAAGACAGATTTTGATCTCTATGACAAGGAAGTTGCACAGACATCAAGAGATGAAGATTTGGAAGTCATGAACCTTCAGAAGCCCATCTTGGCCAGAGAAACAATAAGTACCAGAAAGGACGGTACGGTGACCACCTTCCTCACTTCAAAAATTCCTTTATACGACGACGATTCCGAGCCGAATGGTCTGTTAGGTATTAGTCTGGACATTAGCAACCTGAAGCAAAAAGAAGAGGAATTGAGAGATCTTATTAATGTGACATCCCTGCAGAACAAGAAACTAATCAATTTTGCCCATATCGTATCTCATAATTTGAGATCTCATACCGCTAATTTTTCTATGCTTTTAGACTTTCTGGTTAAAGAAGAGGATGAAGAGGAAAAGGCAAACATCATCAAAATGCTTACTCAGGCTTCTGATGGCTTATTAGAAACCCTGGAAAATCTTAATGAGGTGGTGGCTATTAGTACCAATACCAACCTCGAGAAAAAACCTGTAAACCTCTTCAAAAAGATTGAAGCCGTAGAACAGAATCTCGCAGCATTTTTACAAACCCATGAGGCCGATATCATCAATGAGGTACCTAAAGACACAAGCATAAGAGTAATACCAGCTTATATAGAGAGTATTCTAATGAATTTCATTACCAACTCTGTTAAATATAGGCACCCAGACAGAACCCCGATAATTAGACTATCTATCTCAGAGAAGCCGACAACTACCATATTGTCCATAGAAGACAATGGAGTAGGCATAGATTTGAAAAAATATGGAGATAAACTCTTTGGGATGTATAAAACCTTTCACAATAATGCCGATGCGCGAGGCATTGGTCTATACATCACCAAAAATCAAATAGAAGCAATGAACGGGAAGGTTATGGTCTGTAGCGAGGTAGACAAGGGTACTACGTTTAATATTTATTTTAATGGGGCAAATTAATGCAATCGGTATAATTGATGATGATCCTATTACCGTTTTTGGCATAAGGAAGATGTTACATAGCATTGATGTGTGTGATGACATTAGAACATTCGAAAATGGCAAAGAGGCAATTGATCATATTAAACAACTACTGGAAAATGATCAACCTATACCAGAGGTTATTTTTCTTGATATAAATATGCCTATAATGGATGGGTGGCAATTCCTTGAAGAGTTTATTACCCTGCCCTTGAAAACCAAAATCAGAATAAATATTGTTACCTCATCTATAGACCAGTATGACAGGCAGCAATGGGAGTTCTTTAGAAAAAGAACAGATCACCTTATAGATTTTAGAAATAAACCTCTGCGTAAATCTGAAATCGCCGCTATTACCAAGGCCGCATAAGGACCAAATTTCATTATTTTTGAAGTACGATTTATGTTTTTCTTCTTTACTTCAAAAGTATGAAACCTTACTGTCTGCTTTTAGTATTCGCTGTATTGCTCTCCTGCGAAACGCAACAAGTTGACCAGGTTGCCGATTTTCAAACGCATTTTGAACTTTCAAATGGGAATGAAACAGCTACCTACCTTCAGACCATAGACTTCTATATCAGATTGGCTAGGGAAGTTCCCGAGATCAACATTCAAACCATTGGAGAAACAGATAGCGGGCTTCCATTGCACATTGTTACCTATAACGCGGATGGCGATTTTAACTATCAGAAGGTAGGAGAAAACAAGGTGATCGTTCTGATAAATAATGGAATTCATCCCGGCGAAAGTGACGGGGTTGATGCCACAATGCTCTTATTCAGGGATTTGGCCATCAAAAAAGTTAGTCCTCCTGAACAAACCATTTTGGTGACCATTCCCATGTACAATGTAGGCGGAGCCCTGAACAGGAACAGCAGTACCAGGGTTAATCAGAATGGTCCGAAAAGCTATGGTTTCAGAGGAAATACCAAAAATTATGATCTCAATAGAGATTTTATTAAAAGCGATTCCAAAAATGCTAAAACCTTTGCCCAAATATACCATCTAATCCAACCCGATATTTTTGTCGATAACCATGTAAGCAACGGAGCCGACTATCAATATACGCTCACGCATCTTTTCACCCAACACAATAAATTAGGAGGAGCAATAGGGGATTTTTTACACAGCAAAATGATGCCCCAGTTAGAGCAAGACCTGGTTTCCGAAAATTGGGAAATCACCCCCTATGTCAATGTTTTTAATCGCCCCCCGGAAAACGGGTTTTCACAGTTCATGGATCATCCTCGCTATTCTACGGGTTATACTGCTTTGTGGAATACTCTGGGTCTGATGGTGGAAACTCATATGCTAAAACCCTATGAACAAAGGGTCGAAGGGACTTATACACTATTAACAAAGATCCTGGAAATTTCAGAAAAAAATGCTTCCGAAATTAAAAAGCTAAGGACAGACAGTTGGCAAAGACATAAAAGCTGGACACATTACCCGGTGGCTTGGAAGGTCGACTCTTCAAAAGTGACCAGGCTGAATTTTAAAGGTTACAAAGCAGACACCATCACCAGTCTGGTAACAGGTTTTCCCAGACTTAGATATGACAGAAGCCAACCCTTTACAAAAGAAGTCGTCTATATGAATTATTATCACCCTGCAGACTCAGTAAGCATTCCCCGAGGGTATATTTTGAAAAAAGGATGGGATAAGATCGTAGAACTTCTGGAACTTAATAATATTGAATTCACCCGACTAGATAAGGATACGTTGCTTAATGTAGAATCTTATAAAATTGACCACTATCAAACTACCTCTTCCCCCTATGAAGGCCACTATCTACACTATAACACCAGCGTTTTAAAAAGCACTAAAGAACTCGGCTTTAAGCAGGGTGATATTTTAATCTTAACAGATCAGCCCGGAATACGTTACCTCTTGGAAACCCTTGAACCTCAGGCCGTAGATTCTTTTTTTAACTGGAATTTTTTTGATCCCATTCTCCAGAGGAAGGAAGGCTTCTCTCCTTATGTTTTTGAGGATTTGGCGGCAGCTATCTTAGAGAAGGATGAAGGATTAAGAGAAGCTTTTGATTTAAAACGTGAAACCGATGAAGAATTCGCCCAAAGCTGGTACGCCCAATTGTCATGGGTCTACGAACGATCTGAATTCTATGAAGCTGCTCATCTCCAATATCCGGTATTCAGGATCCCAGCCCAATAACGGCCAGGTTACTTTCCTTCAAAAAGGATTCTAATATTCGCGTAAGACTTTTTTAAGGCTTCCTGAATTTTTTTTGGTCCTTTCCACTTTACTTTCTCAATACCCTCTTTTATCTCCCCTTTCAGTTTACCTTCAAAGCTTGTCGTCATGGCAAACCAATGTACCTCTTTTAACTTGTATTCGCCCTTTAGCTTAAAAACATGATAGGTAGTCATCAGGAAGTTTTCTATTACCAGATCCTTTACTCCGGTCTCCTCTTCTACCTCCCTCAAAGCGCATTGCTCTATTGTTTCTCCCTTATCTAGTCGGCCTTTTGGCAGGTCCCACCGCTTATTTCTATAAATAAATAGGACCTTGCCTTCAGTATTGGTAACTACTCCTCCGGCTGCTACCACAAGAGGTATTTTCTTGGTAAACTTCTTTAGAATTTCCTCAATATTAGGGTGATAGATATAGGCAGCTTTAAGCTTTTTCTTAACAAGAGAATCTATCGCACTACCGATAGCGTCATCATTAAGTAGAAAATAATCACTACCATCGGTCTCTGTCACCTTGTCTGTTAAAATGAGTGGAGATTGATTGACAAAAACTTTATACATTTGCGCAATGATTTTAGACAAGGACACTGCCACTAAGACAGCCGAATTGCTGCTGCAAATTAATGCAATAAAGTTGAAACCGGAAAATCCGTTTACTTGGGCGTCTGGCTGGAATTCTCCAATTTATTGCGACAATCGTATTATACTTTCCTACCCTATCATACGAAATTATGTTAGGGAAGAAATGGGAAAGCAATTGGAAACATTATACGGCAAACCTGATGTAATTGCAGGCGTAGCGACAGGTGCTATTGGAATTGGCATACTTGTTGCCGAATATCTGGGGCTGCCCTTTATTTATGTAAGGCCAGAAGCAAAATCGCACGGAAGGCAAAATAAGATTGAAGGACAGATCGAAAGCGGTCAAAGTGTGGTGGTGATAGAAGATCTTATTAGCACAGGAAAAAGTAGTCTCAATGCCGTTGATGCACTTCTGGAAAATGGAGCTAATGTTAAAGGTATGATTGCCGTATTCACCTATGGCTTTGAACTAGCCTCCAAGAACTTTGAAGATAAAAATATACAGTTGCATACCTTGAGCGACTACGAGCATTTAATAAAATTGGCTTCCGACACCAATTATATCAAGGAAGAACAGTTACAAACATTATTGAAGTGGAGAGAAGACCCTTCAACATGGCAACCCTTATAGCATGCATATAGAAACCCAAAGCAGTACGATTAATAAAAGCGACAAAACCGTTTTCGAATTTTTATCCGATCTGAAGAATTTTGAAAAGTTGATGCCGGAAAGCATTGATAAATTTGAAGTTTTGGGAGAGGATTCCTTTCTGTTCGCACTTAAAGGGATGCCCGAAATTGCCCTCAAACGCAAAGAACAAACCCCTCACAGCCAAATTGTTCTCGGGGCCGTAAGTGATAAATTACCCTTTACACTTACTGCTAATATAAACGCAACAGCTGAGGATCAAAGTCTGGTAACACTAAGTTTTGAAGGACAGTTCAATGCAATGATGGCTATGATGATTAAGTCGCCTATTACCAATTTCCTGGGAACATTGGCAGGGAATCTTCAAAAAATTTAGGGCGTTAAAATGAATTGATCTCTAGTACAATAGTTGTACTTCTTTAAAGTCGAATTCCCTCATAATTTGATCTTCAATCTCAATTTGAAGTTTTCCATTGTCCGAAATACCGCGAATGAAGCCCATAAAAAGTGATTGTTTTCCATCCTTGAAGGTAGAAGGCCTGTCTTTACGGAATAAATGCATCTCGTAGTCTTCTTTAATTTGAGCGATAGATTTACCCTCATATTCCCTAAAAACAGTTTTCATTTCCTTTACCACAAGCTGCATTACCTCTTCAATAGCGAAGGTTCTTCCGGTTACTAATTTTATAGAAGTGGCTTTGGACAAACCAGGAAACACTAATTGGTTTACATTGAGCCCGATGCCTATGATGGCAGATTGAATATTTTGGTCTAACAAAATATTTTCTATCAATATGCCGCAAATTTTAGCATTACCTGACAGAATGTCGTTGGGCCACTTTATACTTAAATCCGGTATTTGTAGCTGTTTTAACGTAGTGTAGACCGACTTGGATACTGCAATATTCAGGAGAAACTGCGCAGCGGCCGGTAGTGCTTCAAACTTCTTTAAAACACTGAATGTTAGGTTTTTACCTGATTCAGATTGCCAAGATGCCCCCATTTGACCTCGTCCTTTCAATTGCGCTTTAGCGATAACAATTGTAAAATCATCCAATACTTCTGAAAGCATTACGTTCTTTAGGTATGCGTTGGTGGAGTCGGTGGCATTAAGTTTGATTATACGCATCTACAAGTCTTTGTTTTTCAACTACAATGTTATGTTAAAAACAATGGCTACGAAAACAAAAAAATAATAACTTTGTAGAAACTAAAAAATCTGAATGCAGAAACGGAAAGCAAGTGCAGATGAGTTGATTGCCTTAATCTTACACGGAATTGAAGAAGTAAAAGGACTGGAGATAAATTTACTTGACTTAAGAGAAATAGAAAATACTGTTTGTGACTACTTCATAATTTGTACTGGCACTTCCAACACCCACGTAAACGCAATCGTCAATTCCATCCAAAAATCTGTTAGTAATTCAATAGAAGATAAACCCTGGCATGTTGAGGGTTCGGAAAATGCAGAATGGGTACTTTTAGACTATGTAAACGTTGTGGTTCATGTTTTTCAGAAGCATGTTAGGGAGTTTTATGACATAGAGGGGCTTTGGGGCGATGCCAAGGTAACGGTGGTGGAAAGTAATTTTAACCAAACCCTGAAATAGCCCTGAAAAAGTCAGGCAAAGCAAAACAAAAAACAATGGCAAAAGATAATAAAGTACCACAGAAAAAACCAAGATTCAGCGCATGGTGGATTTATGGACTCATAGCCATAGTGCTCATTGGGTTCCAATTTTTTGGCAGTGGTAATCTAGCCTCAACAAAAAAAACAACAACTTCTGAACTTCAGGAGTATTTGAGAAACGGTGATATTACCAAAATACTCATCATTACCAATACAGACCAGGCTAAGGTATTCTTGAGTGACGAGGCACTGCAAAAAGACGTTCACAAAGATGTAGCGGAAAAGCCGCTGTTTCCTTCAACAGATATCCCCCAGTATGTTTTAGATTATGGAGATCTACAGATTTTTCAGAACGAAATAACGGAAATCAAAAAGGAGAACAATTTAGACACCGTAGTAGAATTCGACAAGGAGTCTAATTTGTTCATGGAAATGATTCTCACTATTCTTCCTTTTGTCCTTATCATAGGTATTTGGATATATCTAATGAGACGGATGTCTGGTGGTGCAGGTGGGGGCGCTGGAGGTCAAATCTTCAACATAGGAAAATCCAAGGCAAAGTTGTTCGACGAAAAGACTGATACCAGAACTTCTTTTAAAGACGTCGCCGGCCTGGAAGGCGCAAAAGAGGAAGTCGAGGAAATTGTCGAATTCTTAAAAAATCCGGATAAATATACCTCTCTAGGGGGTAAGATTCCCAAGGGAGCTCTTTTGGTAGGACCTCCCGGAACAGGTAAAACTTTATTAGCAAAAGCCGTTGCGGGTGAGGCCAAAGTGCCGTTTTTCTCTCTTTCAGGTTCAGATTTCGTGGAGATGTTCGTTGGGGTTGGTGCCTCAAGGGTAAGAGATCTCTTTAAGCAAGCAAAAGACAAGTCGCCGGCCATAATATTTATTGACGAAATAGACGCCATTGGCCGTGCTCGAGGCAAAAACAACTTCACTGGTTCTAATGACGAAAGAGAAAATACGCTGAACCAATTATTGACCGAAATGGACGGTTTTGGCACCAATACGAATGTTATCGTACTTGCCGCAACCAATAGGGCTGATGTATTGGACAAAGCACTCATGAGGGCTGGACGATTCGACAGGCAAATCTATGTGGACCTGCCAGACATTCGAGAGCGAAAGGAGATTTTTGAAGTGCATTTAAGGCCTATCAAAACGGCTGAAACTCTTGATCTCGATTTCCTCGCGAGACAAACTCCTGGCTTTTCCGGAGCAGATATAGCCAATGTTTGTAACGAAGCTGCGTTGATAGCAGCAAGAAAAGAAAAGAAAGCAGTAAGCAAACAAGACTTCCTGGACGCCGTTGACAGGATCGTCGGGGGTCTTGAGAAAAAGAATAAAATAATTACCCCGGGAGAGAAAAAAACGATTGCCTATCACGAAGCTGGCCATGCAACAGTTAGCTGGATGCTAGAGCATGCCGCGCCATTGGTTAAGGTTACTATAGTGCCCAGAGGACAATCTCTGGGAGCCGCATGGTACCTCCCTGAGGAACGCCTCATTGTCCGCCCCGAGCAGATGAAAGATGAAATGTGTGCCACTCTTGGAGGCAGGGCTGCTGAAAAAGTGATTTTTGATAAAATTTCTACCGGAGCTCTCAGTGATCTGGAGAAGGTCACCAAACAAGCAAGAGCCATGGTCACTATATATGGCCTTAATGATGAGATAGGAAATTTAACTTATTATGATTCTTCAGGACAAAATGATTATGGTTTCTCCAAGCCGTATAGTGAAGAAACTGCCCAAACCATAGATCAGGAAATTTCCAAATTAATTGAAGAGCAGTACAGGAGGGCCATTGATGTCTTAGAGAAAAATAAAGACAAGCTCACGGAACTTGCCGAAAGACTCTTGGAAAAAGAAGTTATCTTTAAGGAAGATTTGGAAAAGATCTTTGGTAAGAGACCTTTTGAGAAGGAAAGCAACGAAAAGGAAGAGCAGGCTGTAGCAGTAGAAAGTCAGACAACAGAGGAAACGACAGAAGAAAATAAATAGGGACTATTAACGTTGTTCTATGTTAAATGGGTCACTATTTGAAGTTATAATACCTATTAATGGGGCTATTTGACAAGCTTTTTGGTGGAGGAAAAAAAGTTTCCAAGGAAACTACGGAAACCAGAGGTGTACATATGCCCGATTTAAATATCCCTGTTGACGAAAAATTCACCATCCATTTCAAGAAAAATGGCGGCAAATTTCTTTACTGTGATTCTTTTAGGGAAATCACTGATGCGCTGAAGAACATTGTTGATGAAAACGCCTGGCAAGAAAGTCCCTTCTTCATAATGGATCCCAGGTTGGAGGGAAAATTTGCAAAACAAAACATCACCTTTACAGACAGGGCCAAGGATAGTGAGATCTTCTTTACCACCTGCGAACATTTGGTGGCTCAGAACGGTTCTATCCTTGTGTGTTCAAATCAGCTTAAGGAAAAAAAGCTGAATGAAGTACCGGATAATGTTATTGTTTTTGCTACTACAAGTCAGTTAGTAGATACTATCGGAGAAGGTCTCAAGACCATCAAAAAGAAGTATAAAAAAGGCATTCCTGCCAATATTACCACTATCAAGCATTTTCAGTCTACGGAGGAAAATGCCGACGATTTTCTTACCTACGGAAGCAGTTCAAAGCATCTTTATCTCTTACTCCTGGAAGACCTTTAACATGAGAGAACTTCTAAGGCGATTACTAACTGGAGCGGTTTATGTCATTCTTCTCCTCTCAGCGGTTTTTTTAAGTTCGGACGCCTTCGATTTTCTTTTTATGGTTTTTGGACTGGCCTGTTTGTATGAATACAAAAGACTTGTAATGCTTAGAGGGTATTATGTCTTTGTGGCATATCTGGCATTGTGGTGGATCTTTATTTATCTGATAAATGATTTTTCTCCCATCAATCTCAAAATGATGATCAACATTTTGATGTTCCTCACCATAACCGTTAATTTTGCGCTGTTGTACTATTTGTTCTCTAAAAAAGAAAAAATAACAGACAGCTTTCAGAAGTTTGTTATTGGCTTGTTCTATATTGGAGGAGGATGTATTTTTTTAACGATGATCCCCTACAAAGACAATGCCTTTGCCAAATACCTGATCATGGGTATTTTTGTTTTAATCTGGGTAAACGACTCCTTTGCCTATTTGGTGGGAAAGACATTTGGAAGAACAAAGTTGTTCCCGGCAGTTTCCCCAAAGAAAACCTGGGAAGGCACTTTGGGTGGATTTGTTTTTACGATGGGTGCGGCATATTGGCTAGCCCAGTATGAACCTATCTTAAATACAACCCAATGGATTATTCTGGCGGCTGTAATTGTGCTTATGGGGAGTCTGGGCGACTTAATAGAATCTAAACTTAAAAGAGCGGCAGGAGTAAAGGACAGTGGTGCCATACTCCCCGGCCATGGCGGAATGCTAGATAGGCTAGACAGCCTGGTATTTGCAGCTCCATTTGCATATTTAACACTAACCATATTTTCCTATGTTTCATAGAGAGGGACAAAAAATTATCCTTAGTACTTTTTTTATTGTAAGTGCACTTGTGCTTCTTGCACATTTTTATATTGATATTCCTTGGCTTCGTATTCTTTTACAGGTGTCGGGAATCGTGGTCCTGGTGCTGATCTTGCAGTTTTTCAGGAACCCTAAAAGGGTGGCAACCAAAAGTTTTGATGATATCCTGGCCCCTGTTGATGGGAAGGTGGTAGTTATTGAAGAGGTTGAAGAAACAGAATATTTTAACGATAAACGCATGCAGGTGTCCATTTTCATGTCTCCTATTAATGTACATGTAACTCGATATGCAGCTAGTGGAGAAATCAAATATTCAAAGTACCATCCGGGCGAATATCTTGTGGCCTGGCATCCAAAATCGAGCGAAAAAAATGAACGTACAACTGTTGTTATCAACACTCCGAAATTTGGAGATATCCTCTATCGCCAAATTGCTGGGGCCCTGGCCAGACGAATCGTAAACTATGCCGAGGTTGGTGATGGTGTACAGCAAGGTGAAGATGCGGGTTTCATAAAATTTGGGTCAAGGGTAGATTTGTTATTACCTTTAGATGCATCGATCACGGTAAAATTGAATCAGAAAGTCGTGGGGGCTAAAACTTGTATAGCTACGTTTTTAGATAAGGATGAAGAATGAGAAACTGCACAAAGAGTTTTTAGAAGCCGTTGCCATTGTGAACGACTATACAGATCCTTTGCCAGCAGATACTTTGCTAAAACTTTATGCATACTACAAGATAGCGAACAGAAACTCTAATAACCCCAGGAGTAAGACTCCCTTGATCAACGCCTTTAAGGCAAATGCCCTTATCCAGGCTCAGAATGTGAGTAGAACAGACGCCATGAAAAACTACATCAAGTTGGTAAAAAAGGAGATTGCGAAGTAAGCTGAAGGCAGTTGACCGTTAGCACTAATTAAAGTTTCAGATTTTGGTTTCAGATATTCAGGGGATCTGCGAGCTTTGGGGTTTCCAACCCCTCCCCGATTCAAGATAACTTTTTACTCTGCAAGTTCATTGCAGCCTTGAGGTTATATGATCGGTAATCAGTAATCAGTAATCAGTAATCAGTAATCAGTAATTAGTAATCAGTAATCAGTAATCAGTAATCAGTAATCAGTAATCAAAAATAAAAAAGCGGACCTCTCCATTTTCCACTTTCCATTTTCAATTTTCCATTTTCCATTACTCATACAAATCATCAATATCTGCTTTACATAGCTCCAAGAAAAATTCGCTTAATTTCTCGGTTACATCCTGGAAGAAAGCTGCTCCTTTTTCCTTTGTGGCCAGCCGTGGATCTCCTACACCCGTATCTTCACTAACCTGAGACCATTTTCTTTCGGCCCAGGCCCAGGCTTCAGAAAATGCCTGAATCTTAAACCTCTTTGAGTCACCACTCCCCCATTTTTCTCTAGGCAGTACCAATTCCGGTTTTAGGTAGAGCATTAAACTGGTTTCCATTTCCTCCGCATGATCCCCTTCGGCATCAAAATATTCTTTTTTGTTTAGGGCCTGAAACCAATTCGCAAAGCAGATCAGCATCTTGGGATACCTTAATCCCAATTCCCTTACAAGCGGTTTAAAATTGTTCCCGCCATGGCTGTTAAAGATTAGCAGCTTGTAAATTCCCTGTCTGTTCAAGGTGGTGATTATATCATCCAATATTGCTAGTTGTGTACTGGGGTTCAGATTTATATCAAGGTAGATATCGGGTTGGCCCGTATTCACCCCAAAGGGAATGGTGGGTAATACAATAACCTTAGCCCCTTGTTCCCAGGCATGTCTTGCTGTCTCAGCAGCAATTGCATCGGCTTCAAAAACATCCGTGCCATAAGGTAAGTGATAATTGTGGGCTTCGGTGGCTCCCCAAGGCAAAACGGCTAATTCGAACTTTGCCTCCTTTAGTGCCTCCCAATTCGTTTCGGATAGAATATATGGTCTCATACGGCTTCTTTATGTATCACAAACTTAAGAAGCATGAGCTAAATCCAGAAATAATAATGCTATCTATATACCACGCTTATTCTTCCACTACAACTACTCTGGTCTTGGAGAGGGTATCATGCCATCCTATCGCATCACTTCCCAAAAATGAGAATGCATTGAAAGGTATAAATCGACACATAGACCGAAGAAAAATACTACCAAAGTCGGCACGTTCTCCATCCTCATTTACCACCTTGGTCTTTGTAAATAATTTACCGATAGATCTCCCGGTGAGTCCTTCCAACAAAGAGTAGTAGATTGTTCCAAAAATAAAGGCTATTATGTATTCAATAAATAAATTTCCCTGTTCAAGCACTGCCAGGGTGTCCGGGGAAACTAAAGCCAGAAATATGCCCAGAACGATTCCAAACGCAAAACTAAAAAGCAACAAGACTATTCTGTCTATTATGTAATTTGTTAAACGTTTTCCCTGGCTGGCTGTGTTAAGGTAAACCCCTGAAGACCAACCTGTCCCGGAACCTCTAAAACCCAAAGATTCTTCTTCCACAAAGGAAGTGCAATGATCTTCGAAATCCGCTATTTTATCTGTTAAACCACAGAGAATACCTTTCTCCAGGTCTTTTTTTTGATGCGTACATCTTCGGCAAAATTTGAGGTGCTCCTGACGTGTCATATTCCAGTAGGTTTTATAGGTAATTACTATCTAACGAAAAGCACGATGAAATAATATTCATCCGTAAGAAAATTCTACGAAGTGACAGGGTTATGCGATGGCCTGCAAGAAATCAGGTTGAGATTTGAGCTGGATTGATATCTTTTTCCAAATAAGTAAAATAAGCCGCTCCAATGATTGTAAAAACAAAATATGAAGCCACCAACAGCCATCCCCAAGAAAAGTAGGCATTGATTCCAAACCAATCTCCGGTAAGGACTATAAAGGCTAAACCAGCCAGACCTCGTAAGGTTTCAATCCAAAAGGCAGAAGAACTGCGATCCATCAGCGTAGTATATCCATAAATTCCCACGAAGACAAAGGCCCCGAAAATTAGGAGACCATCTACCCCAATATTGCTAAAATTATAGAACATAAAAAGCAAGAAAACCAAGGTGCTAAGCATTTGAAAAATTGCATAGCCCTTTAGTGCATAAGAAGCCGGGGTTTGATAGCGCTTAAAATTGTATACATCCCTAATCGTGGATACAGGATATTTTTCCTTAACATCAGCAGGTCTCCAGCCTGTAGGCATAAACCAAATTCGCAGTTTATCAAAATAACTTTCCGTACGCCAGGCATCTTTTACAAGGCGCCATATATGCTGAAAATTAATTAAAACAGGGTTCCAGGTAGCCGCAGGTTTCAGCACCCCGTACTGAGGTGGAACATGGTCTAATTCTTCCTGAAAAGTACCAAACCACCGGTCCCAAACGCAGAGGATCTGCCCTAAATTCTTATCGATATATTCCGGATTGATGGCGTGGTGCACCCGATGTTGCGATGGAGTTACAATAATATATTCCAGCCAACCCATTTTCCCTATATGCTGAGTGTGATACCAAAATTGAGCGAAGAGGTGAATGGGTGCCAAAATCGCGATTACCTTATGCGGAACTCCAAGCACAGCCGCCGGAATAAGCAAAAGAGGAAAATAGCCAATGAGATTAGAGATAGATTGCCTTAAGGCACAGGCAAGATTGAATTCTTCGCTGCTGTGATGAATGACATGCTGATTCCAAAAAAAATTAATGTGATGACTTAGTCTGTGATTCCAGTAACCGGCAAAATCCATAACTACAAAAGCCACCAACCATACCAACCAGGTGGCTTTTATCTCGGTGATAGCCAGATGTTCTAGCAAATATGGATAGCTTACCAGAATAAAACCCAGGCCCAGTGTATCCTTCACAATATTGGTAAAACCCGAACTTAGACTACTCACTGTATCCATCACCTTGTACTTCTGGTTCTTTATGAAATATCCGTATAAGATCTCTATCCCTAAAAGGACGGTAAAGAAAGGAATGGCATATAGTAGCGCGGTGGCGTAGGATTCCATGAAATCACATTTGGTCTAAAGATAAAAATTCTCAACATTATGAGACCAGAATACTACCTAAGAAGCATAGTAGGCGTCAAACTCATTCTTTATAAGGGATAGTGTTTAAGATGTGTTTAATTGCCTCTAAGCGGGCATGTGTTTTTTTATTGGCTTCAATTCTGACCCAGGGTGCATGCGAAGTATGCGTCTGTTCTAACATTAGCTGTTTGTATTTGGTATAGTCATCCCAAAGTTCCTGGGCCTTTTCATCAACCGGAGACATTTTCCAACGCTTCAGATTACTTTTCCGGATATCATCAAAACGCTTTTGTTGCTCATCTTTTGTAATAGAAAAATAGAACTTAATCAGGTAGGTATTAGATTGAATGATCATCTTTTCAAAATCATTCACCTGAGACATAAATGTCCTATACTCCTCCTCGGAACAAAAACCATTCACAGGTTCCACCACTGCTCTGTTATACCAACTTCTATCAAAAAATACGATTTTACCGGGTTTGGGTAGTTTGTTTACATACCTTTGAAAGTACCACTGACCACGTTCGTCATCTGCAGGTTGGTTTAGCGCAACCACACGGTAATAGCGAGGATTTAGATGTGCTACAATTCTTCTAATGGCGCCTCCCTTACCCGCGGCATCCCTGCCTTCAAAAATGATTACGATCTTTTTATTTTCAGCAATGGCCCAACTTTGCAGCTTAATTAATTCTGCCTGATATTGGCGCAAAGAGGTTTCATACTTTACATCCCTCAGGGTTTTATCTAGATCTACATTTTTATTTGCAAACAGATTCTTAAGGCCTAATTTGGAGTTGAGCAATTCTATTTCTGAGGCTGAAAGGCCTATGTCTTTGGTCAATTTCATATTAAATGTCTATTTGTTTGGCATTGCGATAGTATCTAAAGATCACATTAGGGTCTGGTTGAGTTAGTTCCCTAACGCGCTTATCATTTGAATAATCAAATTCTGACAGTAGGTAGCGCATACTTTCTAAACGCGCAGTCTTTTTGTCGTTAGTTTTTACGATGACCCACGGACTAAAATTGGTATGTGTCTTAGTAAACATCTGTTCCTTAAATTCGGTGTATTTGTCCCACAGTTCCTGACCTTTCATATCCACAGGGCTAAATTTCCATCGCTTCAAAGGGTTGTTCAGTCGTGAATCGAAGCGTTTTTTCTGAACTTCCTTAGAAATAGAAAACCAAAATTTGATCAAAATCACCCCGTCCTCGTAAAGCAGGTGTTCAAATTCCGGAACTTGCACCATGAACTGATCGTACTGATCTTTATCACAAAAGCCCATTACCGGCTCAACAACTGCACGGTTATACCAGCTTCTATCAAAGAAAACGATCTCCCCGGGGTTTGGCAATTCCTTAATGTATCGTCTAAAATACCACTGACCTCTTTCATTATCTGTAGGCTTGGATAAAGCCACAACTCGAGCTGTACGGGGATTCAAGTGTTCAATAAATCGTTTGATCGAACCTCCTTTGCCCGCGGCATCTCTGCCTTCAAAAAGAACTGCAACCCGTAAATTATTCTTATTGATCCATTGCTGCAAATTGACAAGTTCTCCTTGTAGCTTGCTCAATTCCATTTCATAGGCGAGATTCCTAATAACTCTTTCAATGTTAATGTTTTTGGTCTTGGCAATCTCAATGAGATCTTTTCTCGTGTTGGCTTTGATAAAATCTGATTCGTTGTAGTTCATTGGATAGATCGGTTATTCGAATTACCAAAAATACATCCTTGAGCCTCTTTATTTATTGACAAAAGTCATATTTCTGTTCAATAAAAAGGCTTAAAATTTTGGGTGTAATTAAGATGTTGAAACGGTATGCTATTCCGAGCTCAAATCTAGTTGGGCCCAATCATAATATGTGCCCTATGCGTTCCAGGATCCATTATCCATGGCATTCCGGGGGCATGTGGTTTTTCTGGTAAACCGGTACTCTCACTGGTGGCAAAAGGAGTATAAATGACGTAGCGTAACTTCCCTTCTTTTAATTCCCCTGTGGCTTTGTCATAGTTTTCGTCCTTTCCATAATACACATACATCATGCTGGGTTCCTCAGGCATTTGAAGCTTGCCCGAGGCGATTTCATCTCCCCGAATTGCCCTCAACTCTTCCGTAGATTTTCCTTCTTTTTTTAATGCTCGCCCTCTGGCCATAAAAGGTTCCAATTTGCTGTAGTAACAGGAAACGCTAATACCCTCCTTAGTTGGGTCGTCTCCAAGGCAAACAAGATTGTTGGTCCCCTCTCTAAGTACTACCATCTCGTTGTTTCCATTGTAGCCGTATACCATAGCACCTTCTTTATCGGCATCTGATAGAGGCAATACGGCTGTCTTTATCTGAATCTCCACTGGGATTTCCGGCTTTTTCTCCTGAGCACAACTACTAACAAAGAGTAAGAGCGCTCCTATAATAATAAGTTTTTTCATGATTGTCTTGCTTTGTCTAAAGATAATCATCCCGACTTAATTATTCCGTATTCTAAATAATTTTCTGAGGCCAAGCTACCCTGTTAGCACCTTGAAAAGCAGCAGTAAAGCCTATTGCGCTCTGAGGGCTACTTTAAGCACGTACGTTTTGTCGAGTTTTTGTGTATCAATAATTTTGTTGAGCTGCTGATCTAAATTGGTAAGCTGACTGTTTGCCAAGACATAGGCGTGGTCATCAACTATGGAAAACGTGGTTGGAATATCCATCTTATCATGATTGACCAATATAGGAGCTAAACTGCCAAAATCTGTTTCATTTTGAACTAAACTAAGAGCGTACAATCCGTGTTTTTCTCTATTCTTACCTCCATTTACGATCATATAGAGTACTCCTTGATTATACTTTAGTCCGTCTATTCCTAATTGTGTAGTCGGATCATGAGGGTGATTTATTATGCTCTTTTTCCCCAGATCAAATATTCGAATACCCGAGCTGTAGGAATCGATAAAGAGTTTTGATTGATCCGCCGAAATAGTAATCCCATTTGGATATTTTATTTCCTCATCTTCCAGAAAAGTACTGATCTTACCTTTAGCCAGGTCGAAGAAATATATACGATGATTGTCCGTATCTGTCAAAAACGCATTTCCCTGTTTGGTAATAGCAAGATCGTTGAAATAGGTAGTATCTAAATCCACATGAGTGAAAGTAGATGACTCATTAGCCTTAAGATCTTTAATGGTTAAGATTGCAGATGAGCTCCTTTTGTATTTACCTAGAGCGTAGAGGTGATTTTTCCAAATATCTAATCCTACCCCAATGGAATAACCATTGTCCTTTAGGCCATGAATTTTTTCGAAGGTGGAGCCATCAGAACTAGACCTGGTAATATGATCTTCATGAATGCTACTGATATAGATCTCTTCTGTGAGGGGATGAACCGCAATGCCCTCTGGAATAGCGGATCGACTTATTTGAAGTTCAATCTCTTCTATTTCAGGATCCTGACAGCTTAATAGCAAAACCGTCAACAGGAAAAACAAGGCTGTTTTCATCTATTCAATTAATATAGGGTACCCCAAGTGCCCTAAAACGAAACGGATGGAAATAAAGCTGTGGAGTCCTTGCTAGCCCAGGCTCGCCAGACTCCTTTCCAAAGTTTCAATTTTGGCCTCGGCATCGGCTTGTTTTTTCCGCTCCACGGCAATCACCTTTTCCGGGGCATTGTTTACAAATCGTTCATTGGAAAGTTTCTTTTGAACCGATTGTAAAAACCCTCTGGTATACTCTAACTCCGCGGTTATTTTCTTAATTTCGGCTTCAACATCTATGCTTTCTCCGATCGGAATGAAGTATTCATTGCTTTTCACTCTAAAGGAAAGCGCTCCTTCAACAGCTGCTCCAACATAAGAAATCTCAGAAATATTGGTCAGTTTTTTTATGACACAATCCCACTGCTCTGCAACCTTCTCCTCATTTAACACCGAAAGTTGCAGGGCTTGCCTCTGAGGGATATTCTTTTCTTTTCTGATCGTTCTGATACCGGAAACTACTTCAGCGGAAAAATTGAAACCGCGGATCAACTCCTGATCAATTTCGGCGGCTTTTGGCCACGATGCGATGACCAGGGCTTCATCAGGCTTTCTGGGAGTAATATGTTGCCAGACCTCTTCAGTAAGGAAAGGCATAAAAGGATGTAGTAGTTTCAGGTTCTGCTCAAAAATGTGAATCACAGCATCATAGCTTTTGCGATCAATAGGTTGCTGATACTGAGGTTTTACAATTTCTAACAACCAGGAACTATAATCGTCCCATACCAGCTTATAAATAGCCATCAAGGCATCAGAAATTCTGTATTTGCCATAATGGTCTTCGATGGTTTCCAAAGTTTGATTGAATTTGGCTGTATACCATTCAATTCCCCGTTTTGAAGCTTCTGGCTGCTCTATATCTGCCACTTCCCAGCCTTTTAACAACCTAAAACCATTCCATATTTTATTGGCAAAGTTTTTTCCCTGCTGACAGAGATCCTCATCAAACATTAAATCATTACCGGCAGCAGAACTCAACAATAAGCCTACTCTAACACCATCAGCTCCATAGGTGTCTATCAGTTTCAGCGCATCTGGAGAGTTACCTAATTGCTTCGACATTTTTCTGCGTTGTTTATCTCTAACCAAGCCAGTGAAATATACATTCTGGAAGGGTCGCTCACCCCTATATTCATATCCGGAAATGATCATTCGGGAAACCCAAAAGAAAATGATATCCGGACCGGTAACCAAGTCGCTGGTGGGATAGTAGTAATTGACGTCTTCATTCTCCGGATCAAGGATTCCTCCAAAAACACTTATAGGCCATAACCATGAAGAGAACCAGGTATCCAGTACGTCCTCGTCCTGTCTTAGGTCTTCTAGGGTTAAGGATTCTCCAAAGACCCTTCTACTGCTATCAGGGTGGCCAGAAAGATGTTTTTTGGCCTTTTCCAGAGCTTCTTCTTTAGTTTCCGCTACTACAAAGTCTTCAGTACCACTGCCATAATAATAAGCCGGAATTTGCTGCCCCCACCACAGCTGTCGTGAAATGTTCCAATCCCGGATGTTTTCCATCCAATGTCGATACGTATTTTCAAACTTTTTCGGGAATAACCTTACCTCTCCTGTTTTCAATACAGCTTCCAAGGCGGGTTTGGCAAGACCCTCCATTTTTAGAAACCACTGATCAGACAACCTGGGCTCAATAACAGCCTTAGTACGTTCAGAAGTCCCCACTTTGTTCGTATAGGCCTCTTTTTTAACCAAAAAGCCCTTTTCCTCGAGCTCTTTTACGATAGCTTTCCGCACCTCAAAACGGTCCATTCCCTCGTAGTGCAAGCCATAAGAATTTAGCGAAGCATCCGGATTAAAGATATCGATAACCTCCAATTGGTGTTTATCCCCCAAATCTTTGTCGTTAATATCATGTGCAGGAGTAACTTTTAAACATCCGGTACCGAATTCCATGGTCACATACTCATCCTCAATAATCGGAATGATCCTATCGCAAATAGGCACAATTACCTTTTTGCCCCTCAAGTGATGATATCTCTCATCATTTGGATTAGTGCACACTGCGGTATCCCCTAAGATGGTCTCTGGCCTGGTAGTGGCAATAGTAACCCTTTCGTCTGAACCTTCAACCGGATAGGCCAAATAGTATAAAAGTCCTTCTTTTTCTTCATAGATAACCTCCTCGTCTGATAATGTGGTCAAGGCCTCTGGGTCCCAATTAACCATTCTAAAACCTCTGTAAATCAGCCCTTTATCAAAAAGATCTACAAAAACCTTAATTACAGAAGCTGACATATCGTCATCCATAGTAAACTTGGTACGATCCCAATCACAAGAACAACCCAGCTTCTTGAGCTGTTCAAGGATAACTCCGCCATACTCATGCGTCCAATCCCAGGCATGCTTTAAGAACTCTTCTCTGGAAATATCTGTTTTATCAATACCTTGCTCCTTTAACTTGGCCACCACTTTTGCCTCTGTAGCGATAGAAGCGTGGTCTGTACCAGGTACCCAGCAGGCGTTTTTACCCATAAGACGGGCCCTGCGGATCAATACATCCTGAATGGTATTATTTAACATATGCCCCATATGCAAGACACCAGTGACGTTTGGAGGTGGAATTACAATGGTATAAGGCTCTCTTTCGTCTGGTTTTGAAGAAAAGTAATTATGCTCCATCCAGTAGTCATACCAGTGGTTTTCAACCTTTTTGGGGTCATATTTTGATGGAATTTCCATGTTTTTGGTACAGTTTTTGTCTAAGACTTGCGGGCATTAAAAAAATGATCAATTGCTTAAATGTTAAACTTGCAATGATCAGTGAATTTTGCCGAATTATAAATACGAAACAAAAATAGTTAACGTTAGAAGATAACAAAAGAATTTTGGATGTTGAAAGCAAAACTTCTACATTTGGAATTCACCCAAAATCAAAAATGATGAAAAAAGTTGTACTATTATTATTTGTAGGCCTACTTGCATTTAGCGTAAGCGCGCAGGAGAAAACTGCTAAGATTACATTCAAAACCGAGACGGTTGACTACGGTCAGATAGACAAAGGCAGTGATGGCGTTAGAATATTTGAATTTACAAATACAGGAGACGCTCCGCTTATCATCAGCAAAGTAAGCTCTAGTTGCGGATGTACAATTCCGAAAAAACCGGAAGAGCCAATTTTACCTGGTAAAAATGGTGAGATTCAGGTAAAATATGACACTAAAAGAGTTGGTCCGATTAGAAAGGCCATCACCGTAATTTCCAATGCGGATACCCCTACCAAAGTATTAAAAATCAAAGGTGAGGTAAAAGCCGTTGACGGGAAATAGCATTAAAACTTATTGGAAATAAAGCCCCTGATCGAAAGATTGGGGGTTTTTTATTACTTAAAAAGATCTTTAAGTACAAAGGAGAAAAGTAGATCCTTATTGTAGCGCTCTATGAGGAGCCTTACGCGCTTCCCTTCTTTTTCGTTCATCATTTTCATCACCTCCTGTAGCTTGTACTGATGAATGCGCTTGCCATTTACGGCAAGTATTACATCCCCCTCTTTTAGGCCGGCTTCAGCTGCCGGACTCCCAGCCCTAATACCGGACACAATGATTTCTGGAACCAGACTCAAGCGCGTACGGTTTTCTAGTAATATCTGAACGTCTCCAAAACTTCGATCCTCATTTTTGACAACCCCCCGTGCATCTGCTATCCGCTCTGCGATATATCTAAGCCCGTTGTGTTGTAATTCAATGCCACTCATATTATAATGAAATGGATGATTAAAGAAGGCATTTTTTTTAAGGGTGACCGTATTTTCCGGATAATTGAATACAATATTAAATCGCCTTAAAATCTCTCCTCCAATACTGCCATTTCTATCTCCAAGATTTTTGATCCCATTGAAGGACTCCATGTTCGGAAAGGCCGCCTTGGCATTTTGGAGCTCAAAATCCCCAATTTGTATGTTGTTGATTTGGGTTCTTTGTCCGAAAAT
>JBFOMC010000008.1:0-9975 GCA_040830565.1 Flavobacteriaceae bacterium | reverse complement strand
CCGTTTTGGATTTGATTATTTTTTCTGATGTCTGCAATTCCGACATTTCCCTCAAAGGCAACAAAAATTGCCGTTAAAAAACCATTAAAACTACCGTCGTAAACTAAAACTTTTGCCTTTTTCATGGTAAATCGAATAATGTTAGTTGAGCAATTCTTTGCACTTGATTGCGCTCTTTTGTCTGTCCCGACTTCTCCTGATTTGAAGCCTTGTTTTTTGAGGAATACCTGAGTTTTCTATGTATCCCGTTTCCTTTGGAATCCGTGATCTTATCTCCAGAAGGATTAAAGTAGGTGTCCTGAGTTCCTTTCTCCGCCACCGCTAGTAATTTGGTGTTTATTTCATCAAAAAGCATAGCTCTGTTTTGTAATTAATCCAAAAATATGGAATAATTCCTAATTATGGAAATAATCCAAGAAATATTTTGGAAATAATCCATAATTTGTATCTTTGAAGACATCGGGACATAGATTTGCAATAGAAATGGAAAACGAGATCACATTAAAACGGTTTATAGAAATAAGGAGGGAATTGGGACATACCCAGGCGGAATTCGCTAAACTTTTAGGTATTTCAAATACCACTGCAGATATAGAAAGAGGGCGTACAAAATTGTCGGGTAAGGTAGTGGCGGAATTATTAAAGCAGTTCAAAATAAATCCGCTTTGGTTGTTCGGTGAAAGCAATCAGCAATATCTGGAAACCTCCAATACCAGCGTTATTCCAAAGGTAGTAACGGTTGATTCCTCAGATAAGGAGAATATGGTTTTGGTCAATGCCAAAGCTGCGGCAGGTTACCCACAGAATATTCAAGACACGAGCTGGTATGAACAATTACCAGCCTTTGATTTGCCCATTCCGGAATTTAGAAATGCCACTTACAGAGGATTTCAGGTAGAAGGAGATAGTATGCTACCTAATCTTAAACCAGGAGAATGGGTGCTTGCAAAGGCCATTGAACATGTAGACGATGTGAGTCCGAACAAAATTTATGTGGTAGTACTTCAGGATGCGGTCTTGGTCAAAAAAGTGGAGAGAAGACCAAATTCTAACAACGTTACCCTGATATCTCTCAACGAGTCCTACCCGCCTTATGAGATAAAACCCTATCAAATTCAGGAGATTTGGGAGGTAAGCAGTAAAATAACTTTTGGAGTAGACGCTACCACAGAGAATGGTTTACTCAGGCAACTTCAGGCCTCCATGGACGAGCTTAAGCAAAAGCTTGCAAATTAATAGCTCTTAGGCCTTTTCAAAAATTGCATATTTTTGAAGCAAATATTTATGGTAGCACACGGCTATGCGATACCTTCTTTCTTGTTTCTTCTTATTCACATCTCTGACTTTATCCTCTCAAAGCGAAACAGATACGATAAAAGTCGGCTATACTTCTGCACCTCCTTTTGTTATTGAAAATAATGAGGAACTAACGGGGATTAATGTTTGGCTCTGGGAACAAATAGCAGAAGATTTGGATTTGAATTTTGAATATGTTCCGATGGATTTTTCCGCTATGTTAGACTCTCTGGAAACCGGCGGTATTGATCTCAGCATAAATCCGCTTACCATTACCGGAACCAGAAACAAGAAGATGACTTTTACGCATACCTATTATGCCGCCAACTCCACAGTGGTCGTTGCCGAAACTTCTTCCTTGGAAAAATTTCTGCAATTCGTTCGCGCGTTTTTTAGTCTGAACTTTATCAAGGGATTACTTGTGCTCTTATTGATTATATTTCTTTTTGGCCTCCTGGGCTGGTATTTTGAACGGAAAAAAAATCCCCAGCATTTCCGTAAAGGTTCCAAGGGTATATGGGATGGTGTTTGGTGGTCTGCCGTTACGCTCACTACAGTGGGGTATGGAGACAAGGCACCTAAGACCAGATGGGGTAAGGTAGCTGCCCTGGTGCTTATGTTCGGGGGATTGCTTTTTATTTCAGGACTTACCGCAAGTATTGCCTCCAGTTTAACGGTGAATCAGCTCAGTAATGATCCGGATAGTTTCAACGAATTTAAGGATAGAAAGGTTGGTTCTATAAAGAACACCGGCACTATACAATTTTTGCATAGCCAGTTCTTTAAAGATGTTGAGGCCTACGAGGAGGTGTCCGCTGGGTTGAAGGCCGTAAAAGAAGGAAGAATCAAGGCCTTTATGTATGATGAACCCATTCTGAAATACAAAATTAAAGAAGACCCTTCTATGGGATCTCTCAGTATACTTCCTGTGAAATTTGATGTGCAATTCTACGCCTTCGGCTTGCCCAAAGACCGGAGGATATTAAAACAGACCGTGTCTCAACGTATACTTGAAATTATTGAGACCAAAGAATGGCAAATTGTGCTAAATGAGTTTGGGCTTACAGAGATTTAGGTTGGAGGGCTGAATTGCATCAAATAAATTCGTAAATTCATTGTCACACGAAAGGTAATCCTCTAAAATGTGATTCTATGAAGCATATAAAGCCAATTAACAAGGAGGCCATTCCAAAGGCGTTGACCAGAGCAAAACACTACCGACTTTTGAACGAACCCTGGCAGGCAGAGAGTATCTGCAGGGATATTCTGAATGTAGAACCGGAGAATCAACAAGCGCTCCGAAACCTGGTGCTTGCAAAGACAGATCAGTTTGGTACTGGCAAAGCCAATACCTATGCAGAAGCCAAAAGGGCCTGTGCTAAACTAACAGATGAGTACCAGCGCCATTACTACAGAGGCATTATTGAAGAAAGAAGAGGGAAAGAAGCTTTGAACAGAAACACCCATCGGGTAAAATACATTGCTTATGAGCATTACCGGACGGCCATGGAATATTTTGAAAAGGCCGAAAAGATTCATCCCGCCGGAAACGAGGATGCTATTTTGCGTTGGAATGCCTGTTCTAGACGTATCAAAGAATACAGTTTAAGGGCTGCACCGGATGAGAATCAGATCCAACCTTTTCTAGACGTTTAAGAAGAAATATCATTTATTTTTTGGAGGGATACTTTTTTTTCCAATCGCCGAACAGTTTGCGTCTCAAAATTGTAACGGGGTCGTAATAGCGATCTACAACTCTTTCTTTCATTGGAATAATACCATTGTCTGTGATATTGATATGTTCCGGGCAGACATCCGTACAACAGCGTGTAATATTGCACATTCCGGATCCGTAATCTTTTTTTAACTCGGGGATGCGGTCTTCCGTATCTAAGGGATGCATTTCCAATCCCGCAACCCTGATCATAAATCGGGGTCCGACGAAAGCATCTTTTTTGCCATGATCTCGAAGAATATGACATACGTTCTGGCAGAGGTAACACTCTATACACTTTCTAAATTCCTGTACGCGATCTACATCTTTTTGGTACATGATGTAGCCTTTTTCTGTTTTAGCTTCGGCTGCTAATTTCACCGGCTTTATTCGCTTGTTCTGCTCATAATTCCATGAGACATCGGTCACCAAGTCCTTAATGACGGGAAAAGTCTTTATCGGAGTTACCGTTATGGTTTCACCCTCTTTGTATTCATTCATTCTGGTCATACAAGCAAGCTTGGGCTTGCCGTTGATCTCAACGCTGCAGGAACCACACTTTCCGGCTTTGCAGTTCCATCTTACGGCCAAATCATTGGCTTGTTCTGCCTGGATCTTATGTATGACATCAAGTACCACCATGCCCTCCTGAACTTCGGCTTCATAATGCACGAGGCTACCCTTTTCCTGGTCGCCTCTATAAATTTCAAATGTACGTTTAGACATAGTTGATGTTTAAATGAACTTGGTTAATGGTCTCTTTCTTTTGCAATTTCTTCTTCCAAATCTTCGATGGTAGACTTGGCAATTCGTTCCAATTCCGGATCGGGTAGGGGTCGTTCAACTTTCTTAAGCTTCATAGCTCCATCCGGTCCTTTGTACGAAACGATATTGAAATTCAGCCATTCTGACTGTTCTCCCGGAAAATCTGCCCGGGTGTGTGCTCCTCTACTTTCTTCCCTGAGCAATGCCGCCCTGGCAACGGCTTCGGCGGTGATTAGCAAATTGCGGAGTCCGATGGCCTCGTGCCATCCCGGATTAAATTGACTGGCCCCCTTAGCCTTCACCGTTTTATAAGCCACTTTCATTTCCTCTAAGTTGGCAATTCCCTTTTTCAGTTCTTCTTCTGTGCGGATGATCCCCACATTAGCTTGCATATTGCTTTCAAGGTCCTCATGAAGTAGATAAGGATTTGCGCCCGATTCACGATTTAGGATGGCCGTGGCATTTTTGATAATATCTATAGCCTGTTGCTCATTAATTTCGGGATGCTCTTTAATTTTTTTTGCGTATGCTGATGCGTGCTTGCCAGATAAATAGCCAAATACCAACAAGTCTGATAAAGAATTACCGCCTAATCTATTAGCACCGTGTAGGCCTGCCGCACATTCTCCACAGGCAAATAGCCCGGGTACTGAACTCATGGTAGTTTCAGCATCTACCCGAATTCCTCCCATGAAATAATGACAGGTGGGACCAACCTCCATGGGTTCTTTTGTGATATCCAACTCTGCCAATACCTTGAACTGGTGATACATGGACGGCAACTTCCTTTTGATATCCTCAGCAGTTCTTTGAGTGGCTATGTTCAGATAGGCTCCGCCATGTTTAGAACCTCTGCCCGCCTTCACCTCGGCGTTAATTGCTCTGGCTACCACATCCCTGGTGAGCAGTTCAGGGGGTCTTCTGGCATTGAGATCTCCTGCCAGCCATCTGGCTGCTTCTTCTTCGGTATCTGCGGTTTCTGACCTAAAGCGTTCCGGGATATAATTGAACATAAAGCGGGTTCCCTCGCTATTGAGTAGTATACCCCCTTCGCCTCTCACACTTTCAGTAACCAGAGTGCCTTTTACGGATAAAGGCCAAACCATCCCGGTAGGATGAAATTGGTTAAATTCAAGATCCATTAATTCCGCGCCGGCTTCGTACGCCAAAGCGTATCCATCCCCGGTATATTCCCAGGAATTGGAGGTAACCTCCCAGGCTTTGCCACCTCCCCCGGTGGCAAATATGATAGATTTTGCTTTGAATATGGTAAAAGCTCCACTTTCTCTCCACATGCATACTAGTCCGCAAACTGCGCCATCGTCTGTCTTAAGAAGGTCCAGAGCGGTACATTCCATATAGGCCTGGATCCCTTGATGAATCCCATGATCTTGTAAGGTACGGATCATTTCGAGCCCGGTTCTATCGCCTACATGGGCTAATCTGGGGTATCTATGTCCTCCAAAATTCCTTTGGTTGATCAAACCGTTCCTGGTTCGGTCAAATACAGCTCCCCATTCCTCGAGGAGACGTACGCGTTCCGGAGCAATTTTCGCATGCAATTCGGCCATGCGCCACACATTGAGGAATTTCCCTCCTCGCATGGTATCTCTAAAATGAATTTTCCAATGATCTCTTTCATCAACATTTGCAAGGGCGGCTGCCATTCCTCCTTCAGCCATCACGGTATGGGCTTTTCCTAATAGGGATTTCATCACTATGCCCGTATTCATCCCCCTTGAAGAGGCTTCAATGGCAGCGCTAAGTCCGGCACCCCCTGCACCTACAACCAATACGTCGTGCTCAATGGTCCGGATTTCTGAAATGTCTATCATGATATACTTCTTTAGCTTCCCCAGGTATTTAGATCAGTAATTACGCCCATAGATACCAACCTCACATAGAAATCAGCTACCATGATCCAAATGAGACTTAACCAGGCAAATAACTCATGTCGCTGATTGAGCCAGGTTACTATTTTCCCATTTTTGTGAGCTACCTCTCCGCTCAGGCTGCAAGAGTAACAATCCCTACTTCCGTAGAGAAGATGTCTTATAGAGTGGCAACCAAAGGAATAGCAGGCGAGTAGAATAGGATTTCCCAAAAGCAAAATACTACCTACTCCCACTCCTAGCACTCCTCCTCTAAAAAAAGCCAAATAAGCATCGTAGAAAAAGACGATGATATAAAGCATGGCAAAATACATGGCATATCTATGCAGATTCTGGACAACCATTAAGCCGGTTTCACCTTTGTAACCAGCCTTTCTTTTTCTAGGAAGCGCACCCACCGCACAGGCTGGTGGTGTACCGGTGAACGCCCTGTAATAGGCTTTACGATAATAATAGCAGGTAAATCTAAATATTCCTGGAATTGCCAGAATTAGCAAGGAAGGGGAAGGAGGAAGCCAACTAGGCCACCAGTTGGGCCAACTTCCAAAGATGGCATGTTCTATTGGGGCAGCTCCCTCAACGCCCTCTTTAATAAATAATAGAGGAGAGTAGAAGGGTGCCAGGTATCCTCCGAATCCATCCTGTCCGGCACTGTACCAATAAAAGTCGGCCTGCCAGGCAGACCAGAAGCCGTATATGAGAAAACTGCTTAGTCCAAAAAGTACAATTCCGGGATACAACCACCATTTGTCTTTTCTGAGTGTTTTAGCAAACCCCCTGGACCCAATGGCAATTGACTTGTCTGAAGACATAAAGAAAAGTTGGTTGTATTAGCTGTTATGGTCTAATTGTCAACAATTTAATAAAAAGTTGAGTAGAACTCAATTTTTTCTTGGATATCCCAACCTAAAAATTTGCGAGGGCCAGGGTACCTGCCAATGGGTTTAAAGTAAATTTTTAATCTTCTCTGTATCCCAAAGTGCCAAAATATTAAGCACTAGTAAAACCAATCCGAAGAGGAGACCCATTGGTTCCATAGACATATGAAAGCTTACAATACCAATAGAAATTGGTAGTTGTAAAAGAGCCCCGGCAAAGCGAGTACGGGGAACCAGCAAGAGTATGCCAATAACAACATGACTTAGGGCCACATAGGTCATTAATCCACCGTCTCGCATCATCTGAAGCAGATCAAAGCCTATTGAATCTACTACAGGAGGATTGGGTAAAAACTCAATAAAGTAGTTGCTACCAAAAACCAAAAGCGGAATGGCAAGCAAAAAGGTAGAAACAAGTCGTACAATTTTCATAAGCTAAAGTTTAATTCGGTTAGTCATTATATCTTAACTGTGCATGGCCTCCGGCTGACATTCTTTGGGCAATAACCCAATACCATGGTGGTGCGCTTTTAGGAGTGTTTTCTAATAAATTTAATCATCCTGGAGCGTACCTCATTGTTCTCGGCGGTGGACATTGCTCTCCAAAGTTCTCCATGGTTCAATGCCTTTTCATAATAGACTTCAAAATCGTCATACCCAATTTCTTTCAATTTTTTTTCGAAAAGTTTGGTGTAGTTATCTAAGGCATTATCCGAAACCAGGAGCATTGGGAGTTTAAGTTCATCAATATAGGTTACGGGTGAGGCGGCTACAAAATTCTCCTCCTCTCCAAAAACATCTTTTACATGGGTTTGAGCAAATGCCCTGGAAGAGGCATTTTCATGAGTGAAAAAGACATTGTAGTAATCCGGTATATCATAAGCACCTGAAATAGGGAGTAAGCCTTTGATATTATCAGGGCTCAGGCCATGGGCTTGTAAGTATCTCGCATCCATTCCTAAAAGAGCGCTGAGATGAGCTCCAGAGGAGAAGCCACCAACGAAGATCTTCTTGTTGTCATAACCGTACTCTTCGGCATGTTTTACAAGCCAGGTGAAGGCAGTGGCTACATCCTTTATATGCTCCGGATGTTGAACACCGGTGGGTTTTCTCTTTTCCGAGAACGACCCCTTACTCAGGCGGTGACCTACCGAAGCCACTGCGATTCCGGCTGTTGCAATTTTCTTGCAAAGATCCATTTCCATATGTCGGTCCACAAAAGACCATGCACCTCCTCCTATCCAAAGCAGTAGGGGTGGGGAGTCTATATCCTTAGGGATAAGAAGATTTAATTGTTGTAGGCTATCCGGCTCGCTATTGATCTGATAGGAAATATTTAATATTTCTGTTAGGGTAGCTCCTGAGCTTTTTTCCTGGGCGCAGCCCGAAATATAGAAGGCAAGAAAGAAGGCATGGTATAGTCTGAATTTTTTCATAACACAATGCCCTTTTAAGGCAATTTTAATACCCCACGGCCGTGTCGTCTCCTCTTTTATCGGCCCCGCCCTCAAGCCGTCCATCGGGTAATACCCTGATAGCGTCTACTTTCCCAATAACCGGGGTGCGTTCTTCATTTATTGAATAGCCTTTGGCTTTTAAGGCGGCGATTAAATCTACGGAAAAACCTTCTGGTTCAAAAATTATGGCATCTGGTAACCACTGATGATGAAATCTCGGTGCGTTAACCGCTTCTTGCATACTAAGATTAAATTCATAGGTATTTAGAATGGTTTGAGCCACTGCGGTAATTATTGTAGATCCTCCGGGAGTTCCCACCACCATCCATAGTTCACCATCCTTTTCCACAATAGTGGGAGTCATGGAACTCAACATGCGTTTTTCGGGAGCTATGCTATTGGCTTCAGCCCCAATAAGACCATAAGAATTGGGCACTCCGGGCTTGGAGCTGAAATCGTCCATTTCATTATTGAGAAAAAACCCAAGTTCTTCAGAATACAATTTAGAGCCATAGCCTCCATTAAGGGTAGTGGTTACGGAGACCGCATTCCCTGCCGAATCAACAATGGAGTAATGCGTAGTTTCTGCACTTTCTATAATTTCCACCTGGCCACGAGATACCTCTGAAGACGGAGTGGCTTTCTCGAATGAAAAATTTTCCATCCGTTCTTCTAAATAGGGCTCACTGAGAATAACATCCAGAGGAATATCTACAAAATCAGGATCTCCCAGAAAATAGTTGCGGTCTGCATAGGCACGTCTTGAGGCTTCTGTGAATAGCTGAATGGCCTTCACATTATTATGGCCATATTCACCTATATTATGAGGTTCTATCATCTCGAAGATCTGTTGCATGGTAACCCCTCCACTGCTTGGAGGGCTCATCGAAATAATTCGAAGGTCTTTGTAGTTAAATACCACAGGCTGTCGCCAAACGGCCTCATAGTTTGCCAGGTCATTCTCGGTGATATATCCGCCTTCTTCCTGAAGAAAAGCAGCCAGTTTTTTAGCCGTCTCCCCTTTATAAAATTCGTCTCGACCATTTTTCGATATTCGTTTGAGGGTATTGGCCAAAGCAGCATATTTTATGGTATCACCAGCCACACAGCCCGAGGAGAATACCGTACTGTCTTTATTCACTTCTATAAAGGCCTCGCGGTATCTTTCCAACCTTTTTTGTTGCTTTTCGGTAACTACCACGCCCTTTTGGGCCAATTGAATAACAGGTTCAAAAATCTCCTGAATAGGTAAAGAACCAAACTTTTTATGGACCTCAAAAACCCCTGCAACAGTTCCGGGAATGCCTACTGCCGTTGCTCCCTTGGTACTTTTACCGGGAATAACACTGCCAGTAGAATCCAGATACATGTCTTTGTGAGCAGATAGCGGAGCTTTTTCCCGGTAATCGATCGAGCCAATTTCGCCATCTGCTTTTCTGTACACCATGAACCCTCCACCGCCAAGGTTTCCTGCATAGGGATAGGCCACAGCAAGTGCCATTTCGGTAGCGACCATGGCGTCAAAAGCGTTCCCGCCTTTTTTAAGAATAGCGGCTCCTATTTCTGAAGCCTCGGCGCGGGCAGATACTACCATGGCTTCGCTGGTCACTAGTCCTGTTGGAGCAGCAGGTGCTCTTTTACAATGTACAATGAAAAGGAGTATAGGAATTAGTAGAGCATAGGGTGTTTTTAATCGAATCATTCGAAAGAGGTATTTATGCATTAGTCATCTAAAGAGTATAGATCACAAGGATAGATATTTTTGATGGGAAAAGGTAATTAATTCTTCAAAAAACAGGCTAAACTCAGATTCAAAAGCGTCATAATTCTTTTCCAGGTCGAGGATAGCAAAGTTCATTTTGCTACGGTTTTTCGTCCGTCTATTCATGCCATTCAGCACTTTTGAAATTCCGTCGAGGTGAGCATAGTTTAAGATCCAGTTGTCTGCTATCATATAAGGCATCATGCGCTTT
>JBFOMC010000007.1:0-14248 GCA_040830565.1 Flavobacteriaceae bacterium | reverse complement strand
CAAAATTATTCCGTGATAAAACATATCGAGCTCAACCAGCGTGAGATTGGCAATTGCAAATGCCAGGATTGCATAAAAACCACCCCAATAGCCAGTTCTTTGGCCTATTTTCCATAAGCGTACCAACATGGAAACCAGGAAGGACAAGTACAATATCCCACCCAATAGCCCATAGTAGTAAAACAGTTTGAGGTAACCCACGTGGATTTGAGATGTGCGACCCTGGATTAAACGCTCCATTTTGGGAGTATCTACTCCTCCAGTACCTAAAATAGGTTGATCCGGAAACACCTTGCCAAAGACCTCAAAAGCATAAATCCTTGTATTTGCGCTATTAGATAGTAGTCTATCCTGGGTAAAGCGTTCTATGTCTATACCGCTGAATTTTAATAGCGGGATCATAAGTAAAATAATGGCTATACCGAAGAGTCCATATTTAATTAAACTAGAGACCTTGTTCTTCGCAGTCCATACAATCTGACTTGCGACAACCAGAAAATTCAGCATTATCCATCTTGAACTGGATAAAAAACTAATTAGGGCAGCTGCGGCTATTAGAGCGGCAGACCTCAGCCAGGTTTTGGATTTCAAGGCAATTAACAGGCTAAATATGGCAATGGCGTCCATCCCGACAGATATCTGGGTAATATATGAGTATATAGAAAGTCTGTAATTTTTAAAAAACCGGGACACATTGCCACTAGATTCCTCCGGGTTGTTGCGGTAATATTCTTCCAGTCTGTCATAAGATAGTCCCCCAACAAGATCCGCATTATAGTTAAAAAAGAGCGGGTCAAAGACTTGAATTACAGATACTGCCGCTGCCAAAATCAGGATTCCCACCAGAATATTTGAGGCCCATTTGATCCATCTTTTTGGAAAGACCGTATTTTCAACAATTAAGAACGCTATTAAGGTTAAAAAGAAAGGATTGGAGTAAAAGTATTTGAACACACCCTCCACTTCCAATTCATCAGAGGCAATAATGTTTGAAAATATCGCGTAGGTTGTAAAGATGGCGAAAAGTACCAGATAGTAGGGAACGTTAAGGTTTGAGCCGTCCCTGTAAATGATAAGCAATCTGTACGCCAAAAACACAAAACAAATTAGACCAAATGCATAGTTTGGATGTAAACCACTTCCCAGGTGGACAAAAAAACTAAACAGAGGATAAAAAAGAAGTAATAGAAAAAATAAGAGCTTGGGTAAATGTTTCATATCTAATGTTGACTATAAAACGTACAGCTTTTTTGATTTTTATCTATAAAACCATTTTGCTACGGCGTTACACGGAAAGGGTTTCGTTGATTAACTGAGTTTCCCTGTTCACCCCATATTTTTGACCATATCCGTATTTGAAATCCCTTTCAAGGGTGTCGTTATAAATGATATAGCTCTTCTTCTTTTTCTCTCTGGATATTAGAGATTCAAGATCCTCGAGAAATCCGGTTTTGGCAATTTTCCTTCTTAGCACAAAGAGATTAATGTCTACCTCGTCTCTAAAAAGCAGAAAATCCGAAACTAGTCCAACCGCAGGAGTATCCAGAATGATATAATCGTACCTTTCTTTTAACCTACTTAGGAGTTCTTTGATTTTATCTCCGGATAATAATTCGTGAATATTTCCTTCAGCAACAGCCGTTGGAATATAATTCAGCTTGCTGAGAGATTCATGTGGATATATGATCTTATTGAGGTCATCTATTTCTCCTTGCAGGTAATTGGAGAGTCCTCTTCCTTCAACTTTTTTAATCCCTTCCACTAAACTGGGCTTGCGCAAATCCATATCGATTATCAGGGTCTTTTTATCAGCCTCTGCCAGGGTGATGCCAAGGTTTATAGCACAATAGGTCTTACCCTCTTCAGGCATGATAGAGGTCAGCCCCAATACAGTACAATCTTTTTTAGAGTCAATAAGTCTTAAATTGGCATACAAATCCCTAAAAGATTCTTTTACCTTCCATAGGGCAAGTTCTGAACCTCTTTTTTTAGATTTTGAATCGTAATAGGAAATACTCGCAATCAATGGAATGTCTGAGTTAGCCAAAATTTGCCCGGAATGATGAATAATATCATTAGGAGCAAAGCCCAGCATCCAAACCATTGGAAGAAAGGCTCCGGCGAGTAGCGCGAGGGCCATGATCACTTTTTTGTTGGGAGCTACAGGCTCATCGCCCATCATTCTGGCTTCGTCTAATACACGGGTATCCGTGACACTTTCGGCCTTCGCTATTCCGGTTTTTGCCAACTCCTGACTCAAATAATTGAACAGATTTTCATATAAATTGCTTTGACGCTGAATACCTAAAAGCTGTTTTTCTCTTGTAGGTAACGAACTTATAACACCACTGTAGCGTCCAATTTGCCCTCTTAGGCCTTGCAAAGCAAACTGAGAAGATCTGTTTGCACTTTTCAGATCGTTTAAAAGGTTCGATGTGGCCTCCTCAATCTGAGAATTCAGCACTTGCATTTCCTGATTATTCTCCGTGAGGAAAAACTTCTTCCTGGAGCGTTCGGCATGCAATCTTTTAAGCTCCGTAATATTTTCACTTACCTGAGGGTCCTCTATCCCTGTGGATGTAGGAATGGCAAAATCATCACTACCACTATTGTTCTCAACATAGTCTATGAGTGAATTATTATATTCAATATCCATTTCCATCTTGGCCCGTTCCATCTGTAGATTTTGGGTTTGATCTAAGGCATTGATGGCCGTGGCACTTAAGTTAACAGCCCTTTTATCCTTTTTAAAAGATTCCAGGTCTGCCTCTACTCTTAGCAAAGAATCTGAAACCAGTCTTAACTGATTTCGAATGAAGGTTTCCTTGCTTGAGGCAATCTTGTCTCTCGACTTCAGTTTATCCTGAACATAGTTTTCTGTAAGCTTTTTCAGAAAATCTACCTCTTTTGATACCACAGGGCCGTAAGAAACAATTTTGAAGATACTTGCTTGTACATCAATATTATCCACCTCTAACTTGTTCATATAACCATTGGCCACTGCCTCAAAATCCTGCACGGTAAAGCTCAGCTCAGATTTCCGAAAATCACTGGTATTTACCTCATAATCTGGCTTATTAATAACAAAATTGAAATAAGGATGTGCTACTTTTTCACCAAAAGAGTACACCTTTGTATGATCAATGGATTTGTCTACTCCCCTTATGGTACCATTTGCCGGGTTAGATACTCTGAAATCACTGGCATTCACTGAAAGTCTGTATCTATCATTGGCTAAAAGGGTAACTTTAAACGGCACATTGTAGGTTTGAGGTTCGTTTCTAAGCAAGGTTACTTTAAAAGGAAAATAGCCATAATGCTCTTTCTGTTGCATCCAATTCCCTGAATGATAAGTAAGGTCGAACCCTAAATCCCTGACGGTTTCATCAATAAGACTAAAGGATTTTATGATGCCAATTTCATTGTAGAGGTTCTTTTCCATCTCTATTAAACTCACGCCTCCATCGACATATTCACTCTCGCCCAATACCCGATTACTTCCCTTGGGGTCTATAAGGATGGAAGTAGATACCTCGTAGACAGGAGTGGAAAGTTTGATATAGGCATATGCTATGAGTAGGAATAAACCAATACTCGCCAGGAATATAATACGATGCCGATAGATTCGCTCTAACAATAACTTCAGGTTTACTTCCTGATTTCGATTAATTTTAGGGGTCTTACGCTTTTTCATTGGTTGTAAGCTGTCTGTTTTAGTTGTTTTGAACAAAGTCGAATACTAGGATTCCAGTAGATATTGCCGATAATAGCACTGTGAATATGCCCAAATTGTTACGGACCAGATTTTGCTTTGAGGGCTCCACATATATTACGTCATTAGGATGCAAAAAATAGTAAGGGGAAGTAATTATAGAAGGATCCCTAAGATCTAAGTTAATAACAATAGATTCATCTCCTTTTTGTCTTATGAGTTTTACATCTTTACGCCTGGCAGAAAGATTAAGATCTCCTGCAGCACTCAACGCTTCAAAGATGTTAGACTGGGTGTTAAACACATAATTTGTACCCGGGCTCTTCACGTCGCCCAGTACAGATACCTTAAAACTCACCAATTTTACAGATACCAAGGCATCTACTAAATACTTATCGATTTCGGACTGCACCAAATCCCGGATCTCCTCCACCGTCATATTACTTACCTTGAGTTCACCAACAATCGCAATTTTTACTTTACCTTCCGGATCAATAGGATAACCAGTTAAAAAGTTGGAAGCAGGATTAGCCTGAAGCCTCACATTGTCATTGGAAGTAGTATTAAAAAGCGCGTTTTGTTCCTGATCCCTGCTCTTTACCTTTATATCTAGTATATCATGTGGCTGCACTAAATAGGGCGTCCGATGCAGTTCCATGGCCATTCGCTGACGGTCTGATTGCAAATAATTGACCCTCCTAGAGGTATAACAAGAACTAAGTAAAAACACCATCAGAATTACTCCTATACTGCGGTATTTCAGTACTCCCAAGACTAGGTATTTCATTTTTTTATCTATTTTTTTGTTTATAATTGGTTTATGCTGATTTGAATATTTCATTGTTCAAAGTTTATGTGCTTTTTCCAGTACCTATCAAAGTTAATTTGAATCAGTTGAGGGTGCTTGTTAATCTTGACCTATACTCCATTTTATTAACTTAAAAGGCATTTTTTCTATGTCTCCCAAAAAGGGTCAAATAAATAATCTTTAGATCTAACCAAAAACTCCAATTTTCTATATACCATAGATCGTGTTTAACCCTTTCATTTTTCTGTTCATCCGTTGTTGTAGGACCTCGCCAACCATTTACCTGGGCCCAACCCGTAATGCCCGGTTTTACATAACTTCGAACCATATAGTTGTTTACACTTTTTCTAAAATCTTTTTGCAAATTAATTCGGTGAGGTCTTGGGCCAATAACGCTCATTTCACCTTTTAAAACATTAAAAAATTGTGGCAATTCATCCAGATCCGTTTTCCTTAAAAACTTCCCTAGTTTAGTAATTCTCGGATCGTTTACTACAGTAGATTTAGTCCCACTTATTGGATTGTCACTATCAGACATGGTCCTGAATTTATAGCATTTAAAGGTTTCACCTCCTTCGCCTTTCCTGTGTGGGGTATAGAACACCGGACCGCCTGAACTCAAATATATAAAAATCCCTATCAGGAGAAATATTGGTGAAAACACTACTATGACGAACAGCGCAAAACAGAAGTCGAATAAACGTTTTATAATAGTCTTGTTAAAGTTATCCAAGGGAGTTTGTCTGAGTTTGAATACCGTTAATTCTCCCATCAAACTTTGAGCCTGATAATTCCTGGTCACAAACAGAGGTATATTGGGGATCAGCTTTACCCTTACCCCGTAATTGTCTGCCAGGTCTATGGTTGTTCTGACCAGTTGCGGATCAAGTTCAGACAGTGCTATAAACAATTCGTCTATGGGGTGTTTCTTCAAGACCTTTTTAATCTTCTTTATCCTTCCTTGAATTTGATAATCTGTAGTTTTTTCAGGTACTTCATCACCATCTCGAAGGTATCCCATTACCTCATAACCGCTTTTTCTCATAACCTCTGTGAGCTCTTGAAGATTGCCTAGTTCTTTAGAAGATATAATGACCAGCGAATTGATAGAAGTATTGGTGCTTCTGCTTTTCAAATAACGCATAAGAATTCTATGCGCTATCAAGTTAATCAAGGTAAAAATGAAAATAGGTACAATAAAAGTTGGACTAACTAAAGCTTTGATCTCCAAAATGATCACTACTGTAGTAACTATTCCAACAAAGAAAAAAAGTGATACAAGTAGACTTTTAAACTGGCCCCTGTCCGGATTAAAATAAAAACTATTATTCCTTATGTATAAAACAATTAAAAGCCAGCTCAGGTTATAGATAACGGTAAGCACAAGAATTTTGTTCCTGAAAACTTCATCTGATAAAGTAAATTCAGGAACTAAAACATATAAAGAGAGGAACAGCACTAAATTCAATAGCACAAACTCAAAGGCCAGTAGATCAATAAGTAAGTGTCTATTCTTCGAATTCATAAAAGCAATCTATAACTTGCCTTGCTCGGCGCTAAACTATATTTATTAATAAAACTCCTTATAAATATTAAAAGCTTTTATGATTCACTTTTGCTTTAGGTGGGATCACAAAAACTCTAAAAACTACTTATAAAATCTGCTAAGAAAATTAAGCGCTATTCGTGTAAGATTTAAAGGGGGTCCTGGATTGGAATAAATGTAAATGCGACTATATTTTTAAAAACCGCAAAAACCAGCTCTACTTAAATTAAAATAGCTCTTTTTTCATTCTCAGGTGCTATGGTTTATCAATTTGTTTTGATTTAAAATGGTTTGGTTGTATTAGTATTCTGTTTAGATCAAAAGTAGCACTCACGCCCAAAAAGGGGCAAAATAATAGATTAAAGGCCTAATTATCGTTTATATAGCACTTCTTATAACCTTAAAGTCCCTTAAAAATATGTTGCTCATCGACGAAATGTGCCTCCCAAAAAGAAGTATTTCTGTCTCCGGATCTCTATTCCTCACTGTCGTCTGCAGCTTGCGGGGCCTGGGGCAGGGCGAATAGATCTACATAGGCCTCTCCCAGATGTTGTGTAATTAACGAAGCTGTTAACGCCTGATAGCCAATACGTTCTACTGCAATATCCCCTGCTCTGCCATGTAAGTATGCTCCAAATATTGCCGCATGTAGTGGGTCGTATTCCTGAGCTATGAGTCCGGTAATTAAACCCGTGAGTACATCTCCTGAACCTGCAGTCGCCATTCCGGGGTTTCCGGTTGCGTTTATGTAACCCCTACCCTCATAAACTATGATGCTATGGGCGCCTTTAATCAATAAAATGCAGTCGTATTTTTTGGAAAACTTCTTGGCCTTTTCCAGTTTTTCAAAGTCGTGCTTCCAGCTTCCTATCAAGCGCTCTAACTCCCCGGGATGCGGAGTAAGCACACTTTTTGGGGGTAACAATTTTAGCAGTTCTTTATTGGCCGCTAACAGGTTAAGTGCATCGGCATCTACCACTAAAGAAGTAGTGTTCGAAGACAAGAAGTTTTTCAGTGCTGCCGCTGTTTTGGAAGATGTACCCAGGCCAATTCCAAGACCAACAACACTGTAGGTATCTTTTATATCGACTTTTGTAACACTTTTTTCATCGGTATCTGTGAGGACCATAGCCTCGGGCACAGCAGTCTGGATCGGAACATAACCGCAGTTTGGTACAAAGCAAGAGACTAATCCGCTTCCGGCAGCCAGGCAAGATCTTGCAGCCAAAATTACGGCTCCGATTTTTCCATGGCTACCTCCAAGAATAAGGGAATGACCATAAGTGCCTTTATGGGAAAATTTTTCTCGCCCCTTATATAATGGCAGTACCTCATTCTTTCCAATTAATTCATAATTCGTATCCGTATTCATGAGGAACTCGGCGTCCAGCCCAATGTCTAAAATTTCCCATTGTTTGATATAATCGCCGGTGTCTGGCAAAAAGAAGACTAACTTAGGAGCTTGAAAGCTCAGCACAAAGTTTGCCTTAACAACCCCATCGACCCTATCAACAGGGCTATCTAAATAGAGTCCGGAAGGAACATCTACCGAGAGGATGAAGGCCTCAGAATTATTTAAATAGGTCATCAAAGCGGCAACCCACGGATCGGGAGCTCTATTCAAACCTATTCCGAAGATGGCGTCCACAATAATATCGTCCCTGCCAATTTCGGGATAAGGGGCGCCTTCTGTCATGAAGTTTGGCCAGATTTTACGAGCTTTCAATCGGTCTAAATTGATTAAAAAATCCTTAGACCTTTTATCACTGTAATTGACAACGTTGACTTCAATGTTATAACCATGCTCCTGCAAGTGTCTGGCCAGGGCAATGCCATCTCCTCCGTTGTTCCCTATTCCGCAAAACAAGTGGATTTTAACCTGGGCACCCTGCATGCGCTGATGCAGCCAGTTAAAAATTTGCACAGCGGCCCTTTCCATAAGCAGGTCACTGGTGATCTGCTGTTTTTCAATTGTGAATTTATCAGCCTGATATATCTGCTGCGCACTAAAAATCTTCATTCTTTAAAAATATTTGAAAATAATTGGCTAGTCTGTAAAAATTGTGGAAATATTTGATTAGCCCTTCAAAAATACTACTTTTGGTCTTTCATAGGAAGTGCAATGAACCACAGTAGCAGTAATCTTTTCCCGTTTTCATCTTTGCGCAGTTGTAACCTTATCTCTCTTACAACTGGTACTACTACCCCTTTGGGGTAAGCTTCAACATATACGTCCGTTTTCTCTTTTTATACCCTGTTGTATAATTTTAATTAACCTAAAACAATCCATGCTAACTACGCATAAGATCAGAACAGATAAGAATAATACGTTAGTCCGATCTTCTAAAAATAAACATTAAGATGAAAGTCCTAAAATTTGGTGGCACCTCTGTAGCTAACGCAGAAAATATCAAGAAAGTTCAGGAAATTGTATCTGGCATTTCCTCCCAGAAACTGGTAGTCGTTGTGTCTGCTTTAGGGGGTACAACAGACCTCCTCCTCAAGGCCGCTAGTCTTGCTGGGGAACAAAGTGCAGATTATAAAGAGGTTCTAAAAGAAATTGAGCAGAGACACCTCAGTACCATAAAAGAACTTTTACCAATACATACACAAAGTGCCGTTCTCAGTGCCACAAAGAGTCAACTCAATGAACTTGAAAATCTTTTAGAAGGTGCCTATATGGTGGGAGAGCTTACAGCCAAACTCTCGGACAAAATTGTAGGTCATGGTGAACTACTATCGGCCAAGATCATATCGGAGTATTTTATCTCTTCCGGCTTAGATGCAGTGTTCCATGATAGCCGCAGCTTGATAAAGACAGACAATACCCATGGCAAAGCACTTATAGATTTTGAAGTCACAAATGCCAATTGCAGTAAGCATTTTGCCGAGTCAAATAGTAATATTTCTGTATTACCAGGCTTTGTTGCTTCAACCAAGGACGGCAGTCCTACCACTTTAGGGAGAGGTGGATCTGATTATACTGCGTCCGTAATTGCCGCCGCCATTGCAGCCGAAGAACTACAGATCTGGACAGACGTAAGCGGGATGTTCACTGCAAACCCTAAAATAGTGAAGCAGGCCAAGCCTCTTACTTCCATTTCGTACGAGGAGGCCATGGAGCTTTCTCATTTTGGTGCAAAGGTTTTGTATCCGCCAACCATTCAACCTGTATTTTCAAAGGGAATTCCTCTGAGAATTAAGAATACCTTTGATCCAAAAGCAGCAGGTACTCTTATCTCGGAGAATAAGAACGGGGGTGGCAAAACAGTCAGAGGTATTAGTAATATTCCCAATATCGCTCTAATTTCCCTGGAGGGTCCCGGGATGATTGGTATTCCCGGTATTTCAAAGCGTTTTTTCGAGGTACTCTCTTCCGCTGACATAAGCGTTGTACTGATCACTCAGGCATCTTCTGAGCATTCTATTTGCGTTGGAATAGCAGATGAGGACGCCAAAAAAGCTGTTAAAAACATCAACGCAGCTTTCGAATTTGAAATGTCTACCGGGAAAATAAAGCCTGTAATCCTGGAAAAGCACCTGGCGATAATTGCGTTGGTTGGTGACAATATGAAAAGTCATCAGGGACTTAGCGGGAAAATGTTCAGTGCACTCGGGAAAAACAACGTGAATATCAGGGCCATTGCCCAGGGGGCTTCGGAACGAAATATCTCTGCAGTTATTAGCGAAAAGGATGTGAAAAAGGCCTTAAATACTCTGCATGAAGCTTTTTTTGAAGATAATATTAAGCAATTGAACCTATACGTAAAAGGCGTAGGTAACGTCGGGGGAAAGTTTCTCAATCAATTGTATCAGCAACAACAATTTCTAAAAGACAACCTCAAGCTGAATATTAGGGTCATTGGGATATCCAATTCAAGAACCATGATTTTTGATGAAAACGGTATTCCTTTAGGAGATTGGGAGAACCTACTGAAATCTGGTGAAGAAGCTAATAGTGAAGGTTTTGATCAAAAAATTCACAGCTTCAATTACCGAAACGGTATTTTTGTAGATAATACGGCAAGTGAAGAAGTCTCAAAGGCTTATAAAGATTATCTGAACAAAAGCATTGCGGTGGTCACCTGTAATAAGATAGCCTGTTCTTCTGAGTACGAAAATTACAGTAGTTTAAAAAAACTCTCCCGAGAGTTTAATGCTCCGTTTTTGTTTGAGACCAATGTAGGGGCGGGACTTCCAATCATTGATACTTTAAAGCATTTGATCGCCTCTGGCGACAAGATCTTAAAGATACAAGCGGTTTTGTCTGGCAGCCTCAACTTTGTATTCAACAATTTCACCAATGAGGTGAGCTTCCATGATATTGTAAAACAGGCCCAGGAGGAAGGCTATACCGAACCGGATCCTAAAATAGACCTGAGCGGTATTGATGTAATGAGGAAAATCCTTATACTGGCGCGAGAGAGCGGTTATAAATTGGATATCGAGGATATAACGAACAACGCTTTCCTACCTCAGGAAAGTCTGGAAACAACCAACAACGAAGACTTCTTTGACTCCCTTAAAAAACACGAGGCTTCTTTTCAGGCCTTGTATACAGAGGCCATAGCTGAAGAAAGTAAGCTAAAATATGTTGCCCAGTTTGAAGACGGCAAGGCTTCTGTTGGGCTCCAGAAAATTCCTGTGGGGCACGACTTTTATTCTCTTGAGGGAAGTGATAACATAGTGCTTTTCTATACTGAACGCTATCCCAATCAGCCAATGATCATTAAAGGAGCCGGAGCTGGGGCAGAGGTTACTGCTTCCGGTATATTTGCAGATATCATTAGAATAGGTAACTTCTAGCTATGAATAGTATCAAAGTTTTCTGTCCGGCTACCATTGCAAATATCTCTTGCGGGTTTGATGTATTAGGGCTGGCTTTAGAAGCTGTTGGGGATGAAATGACCGTTCATAAAGCAGATAACAAAGGGATACGGATCACCCGGATTAGCGGACAAGATTTGCCGCTTGATGCCTCTAAAAATGTGGCTGGCGTGGCCGGGATAGCCCTGTTGCAAGCAGCTGAATTTTCAGGAGGTTTTGAAGTTGAAATTGACAAAAAGATCAAAGCTGGGAGTGGTATTGGAAGCAGTGCTGCAAGTGCTGCAGGAGCGGTATGGGCCATGAATGAACTTTTGGGTCGTCCTTTCTCTACCATCGAGCTTGTAAAATTCGCCATGGAAGGAGAAAAGCTGGCAAGCGGTGTAGCGCATGCAGATAATGTGGCCCCCGCCCTATTCGGAGGATTTACTCTTGTGCGTAGTTATGATCCTTTAGATGTTATTGGAATAACTGCTCCGCCAGCATTGTATGCAACCGTTATTCATCCACAGATTGAAGTAAAAACTTCGGATTCCCGTAAAATCTTAAAAACATCCATAACCTTAAAAGACGGTATAAAACAATGGGGGAATGTAGGTGGCCTCATCGCAGGTTTGTATACCGAAGATTATGCGCTAATAGGAAGATCTCTTGTAGATCATATAGTGGAACCGATAAGATCTATGCTCATCCCCGGTTTTGAGGAAGTGAAATTGGTAGCAATGGAAGCCGGAGCCCTTGGGTGTGGAATTTCCGGTTCAGGGCCTTCGATCTTTGCCTTAAGCAAAGGCAAAGAAACTGCCGCTAAGGTAGGAAAGGCAATGAGCGCTGTATACAAAAATATTGGTGTGGACTATGATGTACATGTATCCAGAATTAACGATAAAGGCACCAAAAAGCTATAAACTCTAACATTAAAGGTGGAAAATTGAAGTTCTTCAGTCTTAACAAAGTTGCCCCAAAGGTTACATTCAGGGAGGCAGTGATCAACGGTATTGCTCCTGATAAAGGCCTGTATTTCCCTGAAGAGATACAACCCTTATCTCCAAAATTTTTTAAGGATATTGAGAGCCGATCTAATCTGGAAATTGCTTTTGAAGCTATTCATCAATTTGTTAGGGAAGATATACCCGATGAAGCACTTAAGCATATTCTTGATAAGGTCCTCGATTTTGATTTTCCATTGGTAGAAATAGACAAAAACATTGCTGCTCTCGAACTTTTTCACGGACCTACCATGGCTTTCAAAGATGTAGGTGCTCGCTTTATGGCCCAGTGTTTAGGATATTTCTCGGACCATAGTGAGGAGGAAGTAACCGTATTAGTTGCCACTTCAGGAGATACCGGAGGAGCCGTAGCCAATGGCTTTTTAGGTGTAAAAGGTGTAAAGGTGATCATCCTCTATCCGGGAGGTAAAGTGAGTGATATTCAGGAAAGGCAATTAACCACTTTAGGACAGAACATCACTGCTCTTAAAGTTGACGGAACTTTTGACGATTGCCAGACTATGGTAAAGAGGGCATTTTTAGATGAAGAACTGTGGGGCAAAATGAAACTGACCTCGGCCAACTCTATAAATGTAGCCCGATGGCTGCCGCAGATGTTCTATTTTATGTTCGCCTATAGGCAAGCTGTTTCTAAGGATAAGGAAGTTGTTTTCTCTGTTCCCAGCGGGAATTTTGGAAACATTTGTGCCGGGATGATGGCTGCCAAATTAGGTATGCCGGTAAAACGCTTTATAGCTGCCACAAATGTTAATGATACCGTTCCTGACTTCATGAGATCCGGAACCTATAATCCCAAGCCATCCAAACCAACTATTTCAAATGCGATGGACGTAGGTGATCCAAGTAATTTTATTAGAATACGGCAGCTATACCATAACAACCTGGATACTTTAAGAAGTAGGCTTTCTTCTTATTCCTTTACAGACCAGGCAACTAAAGAAGCCATGGACAAGATCCATAACGTTTCAGGTTATGTTGCGGATCCGCATGGAGCAGTTGGATACCTGGGTCTAAAAAAGTACATGGAAGCACGGCCAGACGTTTCCGGAATTTTCTTGGAAACCGCACATCCTGTAAAATTCCTTGATATTGTGGAGGACACTTTGGGAGTGTCTCTTACAATTCCAGGCCAGATAGCACAGTTGATGAACCAGGAGAAAATAGCCATTCCTATTGCCAATTATGAGCAATTAAAAGGTGTTCTATTGTCTTCCTAAATTTAGGTTGTTAGTCTAATCCCGGGAGCACGAAGTCGTCCAGCGGACTCGGTTTTTTCATTACCTCCTCTATAGCCTCAGTAGTTCGTGGGGCCATGGCCGAAAGATTAACAGGGCCTTTATCGGTAATGAGAATATCGTCTTCAATTCTTACAGCAATTCCCCACCATTTTTGGTCGCAATCACTGCCTTCCGGAATATAAATTCCCGGTTCGACAGTAATGACGGTGTTGTGTTTAAAATTCTGATAAGTTCCACGGTCGTGAACATCAAGTCCCAAATAGTGGGATGTCCCGTGAGGAAAATAGGTCCGCGCCTCTTTTTCTTCAGAAATGATTCCTAACTCTAATAAGCCCTCCGCAACTACTTTCTGTGCAGCTCTTCCGGGAGCCTGGAAGGGAGCACCAACTTTGCTGGCCTTAATTCCGGCTTCCTGGGCCTTGTAAACGATGTCATAAATAAGCTTCTGCTCCTTGGTAAATTTACCATTAGCAGGGATGGTTCTGGTAACATCTGCGGTATAACCATGATACTCTGCTCCAAGATCCATTAGTACCAAATCATTCCCCACCTTAGGTTTGTTATTATCCGTATAGTGTAGTATACAACCGTTATGACCTCCTCCTACAATGGAGGGATATCCCTCGAATTCAGATCCATATTTTTTATAGACAAATTCGTGGATCCCTTGTATTTCGGTTTCAGACATATTTGGATGCATGGCTTTCATGACCTCAATTTGCCCAACGGCCTATATTTCTATCGCTTTTTTAAGAAGCTTCATCTCCTCTGCCGTTTTTGTCTCTCTAAGGGTATTCATGATCTCGGTAATGATCCCGGAATCAAGATTGTTGGCTTTTAGTTCTAAATATACTTTTTCTTTTATCTCGTTTCGTAAATCGCTATTTTTTGCATTTGCAAACCCAGAAAGTAGTTTGTCTTTTCTCAGATCTTTATAATAATTTAAGTATCTCCCAAGGGTTTGAGCTACATTAGCACTATTCTCCATATCTGTGGAGGTAATCATACTATACAATCGCTGCCTTATAGGATCGTAATCTGAGGGATAATCGGTTTTTTCCTTAAATGTTTTTATTAGGTCGAACAAGTCGGCGTTGTCCTGGGTATCTCTAT
>JBFOMC010000006.1:0-5237 GCA_040830565.1 Flavobacteriaceae bacterium | reverse complement strand
CTTCTAACAAGTCCTTTATAATGTCAGTCAAGTCGTCTAATTCGTCTCCGATTCCGATTTCAATATTCGGTTCCATCTTGTTTGAGTCTAAAACTAAACTATACCAACCAAAATCTGGGAAATTTGATTTTACATTTTCGAGTATTTTTTTATAATCAAATTCAGGTTCTTCTTCATAATCCGTTTGGTCAAATTCAATTTTCACTTTTAAAAATTCAGAGTAAATTCCGACTAGCAGTTTTTTCAAGACATCAGTCTTGTTAGCTACCTCCACTTTTGGGTTGATTCCAAATTCGGTGATTTGGTCTATTAGTTTTCTTAATTCACTCAATTTTTAATGGTTTGGCAAATGTGTTACAAAGGTACAGACTAACCTGCGTTGCGCGTGCCCGCCCACCGGCGGGATTGAGCGGTTTTTACTGCCTAGCCAATTTTCAACATGAATCAAGACTCTGATCTATCGGCCGGTAGATTAGTTAATCCTGACCAAAACTTAGTAGTAAAAACAGCCAGACTAAATTTGGTCGGCCTGTTGATAAAGTAAATGTAGGAAAAACTCTTTCTCTTAACCCACTAATAGAGCTATGAATTATAGCCATGGTTCGCAAACGTCAATTTTTCCCTAACTCGGCTTGAAGGAACCCTCCCAGTTTCAGAGAATCGTTTTCATACATCATTAAATCCTCTGCTTTATTTATATCAAATTTTACCGTATCTAAATATTTAAGTCTTTTGAACTTAAGCGGATCGTTGTCCAAAAGTCCGATAGATTGATCACCATCCAATTCCAGTATGTCAATCCACATATGCTCAACTACTCCATCTTCTGTTAGTTTTACTTTCACATAAAATTCATTAGAGTTATCATTTTTATTTCGAAACTCTGCAATGAAATATGACAAGTTTTTTTGAGCCATCCTTTCCGACTTGGCTAGTGCTTCATCATCCACATCAATTTCCCTGGTATTGTTTATGTCCCAATCAGATTCAATTCGACTTTCCACAGATCGATTCTTAAGCCAATACAATCCGTAAATAGCTATTGAAGCAGCAATAACAATAAAATAGATTCGTGAATTATTTTTCATAATGTTTGCCAACGGTCTAGGCTAACCAATGTCTTGCCTCCGACGAGTGCGCCGCGAGGCGGACGAGAGGAAGGCACGAGAGCAGTTTTACTCCCTAGCCACTTTTCAAATTGCACCGAGCCTGTGATCTATCGGCCGGTAGTTTGGTAAATCTTGCACTGAGCTTTGCAGTAAAACAGCCAAACACAATTCTGTCGGCCTGTAGTTATTTTGAATAAAGGTATAGATTTTCAGCTTAGTTTATGGCAAGCTATGTTTGTTAGGCATTGTTAGCACTAGTTATTTTGTCAATTCGGACTTTTCCGTTGTAATTGTTTTCTTTGGAAAAAAGCAAATACAAAAACAAGGAAAACATGAGCGGTTAGAAATAATAGTAACCAAAAAATTCGGCCTAGCCCATAGGGATCATCTCCTATAAAATTCGGGTCCGCAAAAATAATATAGTAAACATAGGCACTAATAACTACCACATTTAGGATAGTAAATAGTAAGAACTTATTCCAACTAGATAGCCAAACTATACTTATGTACCACAAAACTAAGGTCAAGAATCCCAGAAAGATTAGAATTGCAAGCATATTTTCCAATTAGTGCTAACTAGTTATATCCGTACAAAACTAACACTTATCCCTGAATTGTTGTTGTTTCCGGTCACTTCTTGGGTAAGACTGGCCAGGTACATTTTTTTCTAAAGACTAGAGACTAGAGACAATCTGCAAAGTCAGTTATCCCTCCTACACAGGGAGCCACAGAGGACAAGGCAATAAGCATTTAACAATTATCAATAAACAATAAACAATAAACAATAAACAATTCCATTCTTTTAGATGCCTTGCTGGAAGTTTTGGTCTTGGGCTTGACACTTGAACCTGAACTTTTGGTCTGGGGATTACCATCCCCTCCCCAATTCAAGATACCGCCGGAACCTGCAACTTCATTGCATTCGGGAAATTGTTTTAACAATAAACAATAAACAATAACCAATAACCAATTCTAGTTTTTAAGATGCTTTGCCGAAAGTTTTGGTCTTGAACTTGACACTTGATCTTCAAAAGTCGGCAGTCAGCAGCAGGCAAAAAATGCATCAACAACTAGTAAACCTTATAAACCTATAAACACATAAACCCAATAAATTTTGAGTTTGAGCTTGACACTTGATACTTGAACTTAAAAAGGCCACAGTTCACCATCAAACTCCAATTTTCCTGGGAGAAAAGACATTTTCCATTTTCCATTTTCAACTTTCCATTTAAATCCGAAGAGAAATCCGTATTTTTGCTTTTCAAAAGTGCCGGTCACCCAACTCATGAGTCAAAAAGTACTACTTTCCTCAAAAGAGATCCATATAATTCTGCACCGATTGGCTTGTCAGCTTTTAGAAAACCATTTAGATTTTACAGATACTGTGCTGATAGGATTACAGCCCCGCGGGACCTTTTTGGCCGAACGACTTACCAAGATCCTAAAACAGGATTATAAGGTGAAAGAAATTAAACTCGGCCTGCTAGACATCACCTTCTACAGAGACGATTTTAGGCGAGGAGAAAAAACCCTGGAAGCCAGTAGTACACAACTCGATTTCCTGGTAGAGGGCAAAAAAGTGGTACTTATAGATGATGTACTATATACAGGCCGGAGTATACGAGCAGCCCTGACTGCCATCCAATCCTTCGGAAGACCCAAAGAAATAGAACTTTTAACCCTTATAGACCGACGCTTTAGCAGGCACCTGCCCATTCAGCCTAATTATAGGGGACGACAGGTAGATGCGATTAACGAAGAAAAAGTAAAGGTGCATTGGAAAGAAAATGATGGGAAAGACGTGATTTATCTCATAGACAGATAATTCAAAATGGAAAGTGGAAAATTGAAAATTGAAAACAACTGAGAATGAGTAACTTGAGTGTGCGACACTTGTTAGGCATAAAATATCTGAATGAAAAGGATATTCAGCTCATTTTTGAAACTGCCGATCATTTTAAGGAGGTGATTAATAGATCTATCAAAAAAGTACCCTCGCTTAGAGATATCACCATCGCTAATATCTTCTTTGAGAACAGCACCCGTACCAAACTCTCCTTTGAACTGGCCGAAAAGCGACTTTCTGCTGATGTTATAAACTTTTCGGCAGCCCAGTCTTCAGTAAAAAAAGGAGAAACCCTTATAGACACCGTAAACAACATCTTATCTATGAAGGTAGATATGGTGGTGATGCGGCATCCTAATCCGGGGGCAGGGATATTCCTCTCTAAAAATGTAAAAGCCGCTATCATCAACGCAGGAGATGGGGCCCATGAACATCCTACCCAGGCCTTGTTAGATTCCTATTCCATACGGGAGAAACTGGGAGATGTTGCCGGAAAAAAAGTGGTTATCGTCGGGGATATACTCCACTCAAGAGTAGCGCTGTCTAACATTTTTGCCCTGAAACTACAGGGAGCCACCGTTAAGGTTTGTGGCCCTAAAACTCTTTTGCCTAAGCATATAGAATCGCTTGGGGTAGAGGTGGAGACCAATCTTAAAAAAGCCCTGAACTGGTGCGATGTGGCCAATATGCTACGCGTACAGAACGAGCGAATGGATATGAGCTATTTTCCTACCACCAGAGAATACGCCCAACAATTTGGTGTGAACAAGGCCCTATTGAACAGTCTTGACAAAGAGATTGTGATTATGCATCCCGGACCTATAAACCGGGGAGTTGAGATAACCAGCGATGTGGCAGACTCCAAGCAATCTATCATTTTAAATCAGGTAGAGAACGGAGTGGCAATCCGCATGGCGGTGATTTACTTATTAGCTTCACAAATAAAATAGTTAGCTATGATTTTTAACAAAGAAGGGAATACCACCGTGGTACTTCAGGAAGACGCATCTCTACATACTTTTCTTAAAAATTTAAATGAGGCCTATGACCGCCTTAAAAATGATCATATCGTCATAAATCTTTTTTCCTTTTCCAAACTAAGCGCAGATGATATTCTGGAATTCCTGAATATCTCAAATACCCACCGAGCCCAGGGTAAGTCTTTTGTATTGGTCACCAGCAAGGTGAGTTATGATGAGGTACCTGATGAGATCTGTGTGGTCCCTACCATACAGGAAGCCAAAGACATCATTGAAATGGAGGAGATAGAAAGAGATTTGGATCTTTATTAATGGAAAATTAGAAGTGGAAAATTGAAAATTATTTTCTTACTAAGGTCAGTCTGAGTTTTTCATTTTCCATTTTCAACTTTTAATTACATATATGCACCATCTTGCTCAAGTCAATATTGCACGAATGCTGGGGCCGATTGATAGCCCGGTAATGGCAGAGTTTGTATATAATTTAGACCGAATTAATACCGTTGCGGATAGCAGCGAAGGATTTGTTTGGCGCTTAAAGGATGAGGATAACAATGCCACATCCCTGCAGATCTTTGAAGACGAGTATCTGATCGTAAATATGTCGGTTTGGACTTCCTTAGAAGCCTTGTTCCAATTCACTTATAATTCTGCCCATACCGAAATCTTTAAAAGGAAGAAGGAATGGTTCTCCAAAATGAAGGAGATGCACATGGCCTGTTGGTATATTCCGGAAGGTGAGCTGCCTACAACCGAAGAGGCCAAAAAACGCCTGGCCTACCTCAATAAACATGGCGAAACTCCCTACGCCTTTACCTTTAAAAGCAAGTTTTCTGCAGCGGAGGCCGCTATCTTTATGCCAATTGATAATTAAAAGTTGAAAATTGAAAGTTAAAAATGTAGTTGCAGAAAAGAGTTTTGCCTTTGCGTTGAGGATAGTGGAATTAGTAAGGAGTATACAAAAAGAACACGGAGAATATGTGTTGAGCAAACAAGTGTTAAGATCGGGAACCTCAATTGGGGCATTGATACCAGAAGCAGAACACGCGGAAAGTAAAAGGGACTTTGCCCATAAAATGGCGATCAGCTTAAAGGAAGCAAATGAAACCAGATATTGGCTCGAATTGCTTTATAGATCAGATTTTTGTGATGCTAGGCTATACAAACCGCTGTGGGATGAGAATACTCAGATCATAAAGTTACTCGCATCAATAGTGAAGTCCTCAAAACTAAACGCGAGGTAAGAACCACTTCTTTTCCATTTTCACTCTTTTTCATTTTCACTTTTCCATTTTCACTTTT
>JBFOMC010000005.1:0-2625 GCA_040830565.1 Flavobacteriaceae bacterium | reverse complement strand
CCTGACCCTTTCCTTTTCCTTTGGCAATCTCTTCCTTAATACGTTCAAAGATCAGTACGTTGGCATCGACAGACATACCTATGGTAAGCACAATACCTGCAATACCAGGCAAAGTAAGTACGGCATCAAGACTGGCCAGAACACCGAATATCAATACGATATTAAAGATTAAGGCAATATCTGCAAATACTCCAGCTCTGCCGTAGTAGAATACCATCCAGACCAAAACGAACACAAAGGCGATTAGGAAGGACATAAAACCACTGTCAATAGCCTCTTGCCCAAGGGAGGGCCCTACCACAAAAGAATCAATGATCTCGGCCCTCGCAGGAAGTTTACCAGCCCGTAATACGTTGGCAATATCCTTGGTCTCATTTACTGTAAAAGTACCTGTGATCTCCGAACTTCCTCCAGAGATACCTCCTACTTGCGAAACTCCCGGAGCGGTGTATACCTTATTATCCAGAACAATTGCTATCCCTGTATTATTAAGATTTGCTTCACTGGTGAGTTTCTCCCAAAGCTTAGCCCCTCTTACGTTCATATCCATACCTACAGCGGGCCTATTGAACTGATCAAATTGATCTCGGGCATCACTAACTACGTCCCCACTTATTCTAGGTAAATTGTCTCGGTTAGATTTTAAAGCGAATAAAGCCGCAACTTCTGAATCCTTGGAAGGTCTCTCCCAAAGGAATTTCGTGAACTGAACATCCGGAGGCAGTAAGCGTCTAATCTGCGGCATTCTTAACCACTCCCCTATTTGCGCTGTATCTTTAACCGCAGCAACCCCGATGGCAAAATTCGGACCAGGGATCTGTAATTTTTCTATTAAAGGATTACTTTCCGTTGAAAGGTCTAGCGAATCCTGGGTAACATCGGATAATAAAGAATCTATTTCAGATTCCTCCTTTACTTCTTCCTCTTCCTTGTCACCTACAATACTTTTTAATTCATTATTGGCCTGTATAAGAAAGTTGATCAGGCTTTGATTGCCTCCCTCGTAGGTTTCCCAAAATTCTAGTTGCGCAGTACTAGAGAGGAGATCTTGGGCTCTTGCTATATCTCGAGCTCCCGGTAATTCTACTAAAATTCGGCCCGAGTTGCCCTCACGTTGGATATTGGGTTGTGTTACTCCGAAACCGTCAATACGCTCTCTAAGTACCTCAAAGGCCGAGACAACAGATTCGTCAATCTTTCGCCGAATGATGGGTTTTACCTCATCATCGGACATTTGAAAATTGATCTCATCACTGAGATTTTTATTGGCAAAAATATCGGGGGATGCGAGTGTGACGTCTCCTTTAATATTGTCAAAAGCATCAAAAAATAAATCCAGATAGGTATCATCACTACTGGTAGAAGCTACATCAGCATCGGTCAATGCCTTGTTAAAAACAGGGTTTTTGGTGTTATCTGCTAACCCTTTCAAAATATCTTTAACGGAAATTTGGAGGGTTACATTAATACCACCTTTTAAGTCCAATCCCTTATTTAACTCTTCTTCTTTAGCCTCTTCATAACTTGTGAAACCTAAAATGGGATCTTTGGAAATAGAATCCAGATACCTGGCTTCCAAAGCCTCCCGCTTCGCCACATAATCGTCTTCTGATGAAGAAATAGCAGATGCGGCATACACCTCAGCATCCTTTTCTACTTTGCTCGTGATAAAAGTGTACGACAGTTGATAAATACTGACAATCCCGAACAGGAAGGCGAAAAGCTTTATAAGTCCTTTATTCTGCATGAGTTAGTTGAATTTATTTTTGAATTACTCTTGGCTTTGCAAACAGCGTGCAAATATATTATTTCCGATAGGAACTGACAATAAATTTGACGTATTTGTAGCAACGGAAACGAGGGCATTCCGTTAAAAACGAAATGCCCTCGTACCTTATTTTTGAACGTAATTCTGGACTTAGATTAGAATTCTAGCAAGCCATTTGTTTTTGAAACACCTTCTGCGCTCTCTTTCATTTTGGCACTTTCTGCATCGGTCAGATCTATTTCTACAATCTGCTCTATCCCATCTTTTCCAAGGATTACGGGCACCCCTATACAGAGATCATTGAGCCCATATTCCCCCTCTAAAAGCGCAGAGCAGGGAAACATTTTCTTCTGATCACAGGCGATAGCCTGAACCAAGCCGGACACCGCCGCACCCGGGGCATACCAGGCGCTGGTACCCAATAATTTGGTCAAAGTAGCCCCTCCTACCTTGGTCTCCTCGGCTACCTCATTTAATCGATCTTCCGATAAAAACTCGGATACCTTTACGCTATTTCTGGTAGCATGACCGGTAAGAGGCACCATACCTTTATCACTATGGCCGCCAATGACCATACCATCTACGTCTGAGATAGGAGCTCCCAGGGCTTCAGCCAGGCGGTATTTAAATCTGGCACTGTCCAGGGCTCCCCCCATTCCGATAATCTTGTTCTTGGGAAGGTCCGTAGTTTTATGTGCCAAATAGGTCATGGTATCCATTGGATTGCTCACAACGATTAGGATAACATTTGGAGAGTGCTCTACAAGACTTGCGGTTACAGATTTTACAATTCCGGCGTTAATTCCAATGAGTTCTTCTATCGTCATCCCAGTTTTTCTTGGAATACCGGAGGTAAT
>JBFOMC010000004.1:0-3817 GCA_040830565.1 Flavobacteriaceae bacterium | reverse complement strand
GCTCACTTGGAGACGGACAGATAGATTTTAAAACTATTTTCTCAAAACTAACGCAGTACGGTTGCGATGTTTGGGCAGTGATGGAATGGGAATGTTGTATAAAGAGTCCCGAACAGGGAGCTAGAGAAGGAGCGAAGTTTATCCAGAACCATATCATAGAAGCCACGGAAAAGACATTTGATGATTTTGCCGGAGGAGATATAGATAAGGACGTACTCAGGAAAATATTAGGAACATAAATGCAAAACAATGAAAAAACTATGGTTACTTGCCCTTATTACGGCCCTAAGCATCTCTTGCAAGGAAAAGGCGGAGAAATCTACCGAAATAGATAGCGATCCTATGGCCAAGAGTGAAACCCCGCCTCCCCCCCAAGAAGATTGGGTTGTACTATTTGATGGGAGTTCTTTTGATAGCTGGAAAGGCTATTTACAAGATGAAGTACCGGATACCTGGAAGATTGAGGAGGGAGCTATGGTGTTTTATCCTCCGAAAGAAAGGCCCGAGGGAGTCAGTTATAATCTTGTTACCAGGAAGGACTTTACCAATTTTGTCCTCTCTATGGAATGGAAAATAAGCGAAGCGGGAAATAGCGGTATTTTCTGGGGTATAAAAGAGGACGAAAAGTTTGGACAGCCTTATCAAACAGGCCCTGAAATTCAGGTTTTGGACAATGAAAAACACCCGGATGCAAAGAACGGCACCACCCATCAGGCAGGTTCCTTGTATGATATGGTGGCTCCATCTAAAGACGTTACCAAACCGGTAGGAGAGTGGAATACTTGTGTAGTTACCGTAGACCACACTACAAATAAAGGAAGTGTAGTGCTTAATGGAGAAGAGATCGTTAGCTTTCCCGTAGCAAATGAAGCCTGGAACGAAATGGTTGATAAGTCCAAGTTCAAAGGTTGGGAAGGCTTTGGTAAATACACAACAGGGAAAATTGGCGTACAGGATCATGGAGATATTGTCGCCTATAGAAATATAAAAATCAAGGAATTATAGGATGATAAAAACCAAGCAACTGTACATAATGGTCATAGGGCTTACAATCTTTGCTTGTAAAGGCGAGGCTCAACAAGAACCAGCAAAGCAAGAAGTAGCGGAGAGTGAAGTCATTATACACCCTGAATATACAGGGGAAGAACCTACAAAACCAGAAGAAACCGAAGTTTATGAACCAGTACCTCCCCTAGTACAGCCGAAAGCACAGAACGGGGCCCCTAGTGATGCTATTGTGCTGTTTGACGGCACAGGATTTGATCATTGGATCATGACTAGAGATAGCACAGCTGTGGTCTGGCATCTAAATGAAGATGAAGGAAGCATGACTGTGAAAGATAAGACCGGCGATATACAGACCAAACAGAGTTTTGGGGACGTACAGCTTCATATTGAATGGAGGTCACCAAAGGAAGTGCAAAGAGATGGTCAAAACAGGGCCAATAGCGGAATTTTCCTCAATAATTTATATGAAGTACAGGTGCTCGACAACAATGATAATGACACTTATGTAAACGGGCAGGTAGGCTCTATTTACAAGCAACATGTTCCTCTTGCAAAGGCTTCGGTGCCCAGCGGAGAATGGAATACTTACGATATTATATATCGTGCTCCGGAATTCAACAGTGAGGGGCAAAAGATAAAATCCGGGACCATTACCGTAATTCATAATGGAGTGTTGATCCAGGATCATGTCGAAATCAAAGGAACCACTCCTTACGTAGGATGGCCTAAGAATCCGGCCCATGGCAAAGGTCCTTTAAAACTTCAGGATCATCAAGACAACAGTAGAGTGAGTTACAGGAATATATGGATCAGGGAACTTTAATCTTAAAATACGCATCCTAAAAAGGTCCTATCATAAATTATATACCTTTGCCCAAATTTATAAAGCATTATGATCCAATCCATGACAGGATTTGGGAAGCACGTGGTACAGCTTCCGTCTAAGAAAATAACTATAGAGCTAAAATCGCTTAATAGTAAGAATCTGGATATAAACGCCAGAATGCCGGCTTCTTACAGAGAAAAAGAACTGGAGTTACGGAAGACTATCGCTAGTTCCCTTTTAAGAGAAAAAGTGGATTTTGGGCTATACGTAGAGATTACAGGAGATGAAGCCACTGCCGGAGTTAATGAGGGGGTAGTGCGGCAGTATATGAAGCAGTTAAGGAGCATTGCAGATGGAGATGATCTAAGACTATTAGAGATGGCTGTACGGCTTCCGGATGCTTTGAAAACAGATAAAGCAGACATTGACGAGTCCGAGTATAAAGCCATACAACAAACTCTGGAAAAAGCTTTAGACGAAATAAATAATTTTCGTACCGAAGAGGGAAAAGTCCTGGAGAAGGATTTTTTGGAAAGAATAGCTGCAATTAAGAAGCTTTTAGAAGAGATAATAAGAATAGACCCGGAACGTCTGGCCACAATTAGAGAGCGCCTGGATAAAGCTGTAGCGGATCTGAAGGCTGAGGTAGATGAAAACAGATTTGAACAGGAACTCATTTATTATCTGGAAAAGTACGATATCACGGAAGAGAAAGTGAGGCTTAAGAACCATCTTGATTATTTTTCGGACACTTTAAAATCTGCAGATTCTAATGGTAAGAAATTGGGGTTTATCAGCCAGGAAATAGGAAGAGAAATTAATACCATTGGCTCTAAGGCAAACTACGCACCTATGCAGCAGTTGGTCGTACAAATGAAAGACGAATTGGAAAAGGTTAAGGAACAAATGCTCAACGTACTATAATGGAGGGAGGCAAACTGCTGGTATTTTCTGCACCCTCAGGCAGTGGCAAGACCACCATAGTCCGCTACCTCCTGGACCAACCAGAATTAAATCTTGCATTTTCGGTCTCGGCCACCTCCAGACCGCGAAGGGTAAAGGAAAAACACGGAGAGCACTATTATTTTATGTCTATTTCGGAATTCAAGAATCACATAAAGAATGGCGATTTCCTGGAATGGGAAGAGGTATACAGAGATAATTTTTACGGCACTTTAAAGAGCGAAGTAGATAGACTTTGGGCAGAAGGCAAGAATGTGATTTTTGATATAGACGTTGTAGGCGGGCTGCGTATAAAGAAGAAGTTTCCCAAAGAAACACTCGCAGTTTTTGTAAAGCCTCCTAGTGTAGACGAATTAAAGATTCGTTTGAAGAAGCGCAGCACGGAAAGCGATGATAAAATAAATATGAGAATAGCCAAGGCTTCTGTTGAGCTGGCAACTGCTCCTCAGTTTGATAAAATCATCAAAAATTACGATCTGCAAACCGCCCTGGAAGAATCTAAGCAACTGGTCTTAGAATTTATCAACGTTAAGGAAGCTAAGGAAGAAGAATGACCAAAGTAGGGCTATACTTCGGTACCTTTAACCCCATTCATATAGGGCATTTGGTTATTGCGAATTACCTGGTAGAGTTTTCGGGCCTGGATGAAGTTTGGTTTGTTGTGACCCCCAAAAGTCCGTTTAAGGTAAAAAAGACCCTCCTGGATAACAACCATAGATATCAAATGGTTTATGAGGCGGTGAAGGAGTTCCCTAAACTTAAGCCTAGTAAAATTGAATTCGACCTGCCTCAACCGAACTACACCGTTAATACCCTGGCACATCTGGAAGAGAAGCATGCGGAGAAATACATATTTTCTTTGATCATGGGTGAGGACAATCTGAAAGGGTTTCATAAATGGAAAAACTATGAACTCATCCTGGAACGGTACAACCTCTATGTTTATCCCAGAGTATCATCGGGAAAGATAGAAACGAAATTCCGGGATCATCCTAAAATCCACCGGGTCGATGCTCCGAT
>JBFOMC010000003.1:0-8755 GCA_040830565.1 Flavobacteriaceae bacterium | reverse complement strand
TCCGTCATTAGGACATATTACTTCTTCATTGGCTCCCTGTATGATGGTCATGAACATAGGAGCACTTGCACTGACGGTATTTAATTCGAGAGTGTTTTTGAGCGTAGTTCTATCCGCAGCTTCTTTCACCGTAGCCGATACCGGAAGTTCCTCAGGAGCATTTTCTACAACTGTAGCTGCCACTTCGGAAATAAGCTCGTAAACTTTGGTATTTGCAATCGCCGAGGTTCCTGCAATTGATAGCGTTATCAAAAGCACGGCATACAGAATATGCCTTGGTTTTTTTGAGAGCATAGGTTAATTCGTGTTATGGCAAGAATACACGTGATTTGGGATCAGTTTATTCTAGGGTGTAATTGTTTAAACTTATATTTTCTCGTTATCTTTAGGCCCTTAAGCCTACATTATTTATTATATATTTTAACGTTGAATTATGAGAAATAGTATCCTTTCCCTTTGTTTTTTCGTTGTAATGATCAGTTTATCTTGTGCGCAAGATCCGGAGAACATGGTCAGTACGCCCGAAAAAGACCTATTTACAGCAGAATTGATGGTTGATGGACTCGAAATTCCCTGGGGAATGGCTTTTTTACCTGATGGCGGCCTGTTAATTACCGAAAAATCGGGGGAAATCATCCTTTTCAAAGAGGGTAAAAAAACCTCGATTGAGAACGGCCCAACAGTATATTTTAGAGGACAAGGAGGTCTTTTAGACATAGAAGTACATCCTGACTACGAGAATAACGGATGGATTTATATTTCGTACTCTTCACAGGAGGGTGAAGAGAAAGGCGGAAACACTGCTGTTATGCGCGCTAAATTGGAAGGTAACACTCTGGTAGACAATGAAATATTATACAAAGGCTCACCTAATACTACAAAAGGACAGCACTTTGGTTCCAGGTTGGAATTTGATGATGAGGGCTTCCTTTATTTTTCTATTGGTGATAGAGGAGCAAGGGACCAAAATCCCCAGGATGTTACCCGAGATGGTGGAAAAGTTTACAGGATTACGGATGATGGAGGTCTTCCGTTAGATAATCCGTTTATGGATGTGGAAGATGCTAAACTTGCTGCCTACACTTACGGGAACCGAAATCCACAGGGAATGGCCAAAAACCCGGAGACTGGGGAAATTTGGATCAATGAGCACGGCCCAAGAGGTGGGGATGAGCTCAACATAGTGCAAAAGGGTAACAATTACGGATGGCCTGTGATTACCTACGGAATAAACTACAGTGGTACGCCCATTACGGATAAAACTGAAATGAAAGGAATGACCCAACCTATTCACTATTGGGTACCTTCGATAGGGCCCAGCGGCCTTGCCTTCGTAACTTCGGATAAATATCCGGAATGGAAAGGCAGTATTTTGGTAGGTTCCCTGGCTTTTCAATACTTGGAGCGACTTCAATTAGAAGGAAACAAGGTGACTCACAGGGAAAAGCTTATGGCCGATATTGGCAGAGTGCGTAATGTACTCCAGGGACCAGATGGATTTATTTATGTGGCAGTTGAAGGTAAGGGTATCTATAAACTGGTTCCAACGGCGGGCTAAAACACCGATAAACTTAGACAGAATTTGAAATGAAAGGATTCATTATCAGTTATTTAACTGCGGTTACTTGTGTTTTTTATTGGCTTTATCAAGACAAGGCTTTGGAGGAGAGTATTCAAAGAGGGGGCGAGATATATGCAGATTTCTGCGTCACCTGCCACTTAGAAGCCGGAGAAGGGGTCGAGGGTACCTTTCCTCCCCTTGCAAAATCAGACTATCTTCTCAACAACCGGAAGGAGAGCATTAAAGGCGTTAAATACGGACAAAGAGGCCCAATTACCGTAAATGGCAAGCTCTATGACAACACCATGATGCCGCTTGGCCTAGAAGACGAAGAGGTAGCCGATGTAATGAACTACATTTTAAATTCATGGGGGAATTCCAGTGACAAAATGGTCACGCCTGAAGAGGTCAAGAATATTCTGAAATAGCTTTGTTTACAAAGGTTGGAAGCTTTTGAAGTGATGGCTTCTTTATTTTTTTAGAGCGTCCAAGGCTTTTTTCACCGAACCGTACTCTTTTAGTACCGCCCTGGCCTCATCATAATCAACATTTAATCCTTCCATTACATAGCGCGTTCCCCTATCTACCAACTTGTTATTACTCAACTGCATATTCACCATTTTGTTTCCTTTCACTCTCCCTATCCGGATCATTAGCGCCGTTGAGATCATATTTAATGCAAGTTTTTGGGAAGTCCCACTTTTCATACGTGTACTACCCGTCACGAACCCCGGCCCTACGGTTATCTCAATGGGGATCTCTGCAAGTTGGGCCAGAGGAGAACCGGGATTATTAGTTATTCCGGCGGTGAGAATGCCGTTGGCTCTGGCATCTTCTATGCCGCCTAAGACATAAGGCGTTGTTCCGGAAGCAGCTATGCCTACAACGGTATCATTTTGATTTATATCGAATTCCAGCAAATCCTTCCATGCCTGTTTGGTATCATCCTCAGCATGCTCTACAGATTTCCTGATAGCCACATCACCACCTGCCATGATACCAATGACCCTTTCATGAGGTAGTCCGTAGGTAGGGGGTATTTCTGAGGCATCCAAAATTCCCAGGCGACCGCTGGTCCCGGCCCCAATATAAAAAAGTCGTCCTCCTTTGTTAAACCTCTTTTCAAGTCCATCAACCAATTTACTGATCTGTGGAATTGCAAGGGCCACGGCATCTGCAACCTTTCTATCTTCTTCATTCATCTTTTTTAGGATACTACTGGTATCTAGCTGCTCAAGATTATCGTGATTTGAAGGCGTTTCAGTAATCTTTATGTAGTCTGGCATAGGGTTTTCTTATAGGAGACGAATGTCGTGATTTCTAAAAAGGTTAAGGAGATTATTGGAAGGGTCTAGCTCCGTGATCATGGTATTAATAGCATTGATATCGCATGTTTTGTAGCGATGCTGAGAATTCAATTTCTCCGAGATGCATAAAAGTACAGCTTTTTTAGAAGCATTCACCACGGCTTTTTTCACCTGAACGATATCCCAATCAAATTCGGTAAGGCCGTGAAGAGAATCCACATAACCCGTACCTATAAATCCATAGTCGAAGCGCACTTCAGAAAGGTTATTAATGGCGCCGGCGCCGGTAGCCATTTGCGCTTCTTTCGAGATCTTCCCGCCGATAAAAATAACCTCAACATTAGGTTTTGTAAGCAACTGCATTGCTACGGGCAGGCTAAAGGTAAAGCACGTAAGACGTAAGTGCTCAGGAATGAGTCGTGCTAATTCCAAACAGGTAGTACCTCCATCAATAAAAAGTACACTACCGTCTTGCAACAGGGTAACTGCCTTCTGGGCAATATTAATCTTTTCCTGTAAGGCATAGGTATTGGTATTTGGAGCGGCCGGACTCGTAAAACCAAGTGAAATGGCTCCCCCATGTACCTTCCTTAATTTGTTCTCCGCATCTAATTCCTTAACATCCCTGCGAACCGTATCTATAGAAACATCCAATTGCTCGGCAATGTCGATCAACAACACTCTGTTATGAAGCTCTACTTCATTTAAAATGGTCTTCTGCCGTTCTTCTTTTAGCATCTGATCTTGAATTTTGAGCAAAGATAAAGAATTCTTTTGATTGCCGTTTTATGTTGTTTTAATGTTTCCAAAACGTTAAAATTGCATAAAACAGCAAAAATAATTGCAAAAAACAGCAAATTGAGAAATTTTTGCCTATATTTGCAGTTCATAAGAACCATGTTTAATAGCACAAAAATGACTGAAACAGTATCAAAACCAGATCTTATACGTTATCCGACGGATGAAGAATCTTTGAAGTTCGAAAGAATTGACACTCACATTCACGAGAGCTCAGAACAAGCTTCATTTTACGTAGCCAATGAAATCGCCGATCTTATAAGGCAACGTCAAAAGGCAGGCAAAAATGTTGTTCTTGGATTGGCAACAGGATCTACTCCAACCAAGGTGTACGATTTTTTGGTGAAATTTCATCAGGAAGAGGGATTGAGTTTTAAGAACGTAATCACTTTCAACCTGGATGAATATTTTCCAATGGCGCCAGACTCCATTCACAGCTACGTTCGCTTTATGAATGAGCATTTATTCGATCATATCGATATAAAGAAGAGCAACATAAATATTCCGGACGGTACCTTAGACAAAGAAGACGTAAAAGAGTTTTGCGATGCTTTTGAAGCAAAGATCCTAAAGGCAGGTGGCATAGATATTCAGATATTAGGAATAGGACGAACCGGACACATTGGGTTTAATGAACCAGGGTCCTCTGTGAGTAGTAAGACGAGAATGGTGCGCCTAGACCGGGTAACGCGTTTAGATGCGGCCAGTGATTTCTTTGGTCTGGAAAACGTACCTTCAAAAGCCATCACGATGGGAGTTGGGACCATTCTTGCAGCAAAGAGAATTATTCTTATGGCCTGGGGCGAAGGCAAAGCGGGCATCATTAAGCAAGCAGTGGAAGGAAAGATACGGGAATCCGTTCCGGCTACCTTCTTACAAAATCATGACAATTGCGATTTTATCCTAGATGCAGCGGCAGCATCAGACCTGACCAGAGTAAGTACGCCATGGTTGGTCTCTGAATGCAACTGGACGGATAACCTCATCAAGCGGGCAACAATATGGTTGTCCGAAACGCTAGATAAGGCCATTCTAAAACTTACAAACGAAGATTACAATGAATACGGAATGGGTAATCTTATAGCTGAAATAGGCTCGGCAGAACACATCAATCTAAAAGTGTTCAATCAACTGCAACGAACCATTACCGGATGGCCGGGAGGTAAGCCAAATGCAGATGACAGCAATAGACCCGAACGAAAAGACCCCTACCCCAAAACTTCGCTAATCTTCAGTCCGCACCCTGATGATGATGTGATCTCTATGGGAGGCACTTTATTAAGACTGGTTGATCAGGGACATGAAGTACATATCGCCTATCAAACCTCGGGGAATATTGCGGTTTTTGATGATGAAGTAATCCGGTTCCTGGATTTTGCTACAGATATACAGGAAGATGACCTCGAACTCCAGGAACAATTCAGGAACGTAAGGGAGTTCTTAAGCAACAAACAACCCGGACAAGTCGACAGTCCTGAGATACAAAAGTTCAAGGGTCTGATAAGAAAGGGCGAGGCACTTGCAGCTTGCCGCTATTGTGGGGTAGACGAAAAAAACGCCCATTTTCAAAACCTTCCTTTCTATGAAACCGGAACCGTGAAGAAAAAACCTCACTCAGCAGCCGACGTACAGCTCACGTACGACTTGTTGAATGAGCTAAAACCACACCAAATATTTGCTGCCGGTGACCTCTCCGATCCTCATGGCACGCACAGAGTGTGTCTTCAGATCATCTACGAAGCCATGGACAGGTTTGTAAAGGAAGGAGCAGATTGGATAAACGATTGCTATCTGTGGCTCTATAGAGGTGCCTGGCAGGAGTGGGATATTGCAGATATGGAAATGGCTATTCCCATCGGGCCCAAAGATATGGAACGAAAGAAAAATGCAATTTTTAAACATCAATCGCAAAAAGATGCGGCTATGTTCCCCGGAAACGATTCCAGAGAATTTTGGCAACGGGCAGAACAACGAAACACCGAAACTGCCATAAAATATAACGCGCTGGGCATGGCTGAATATGAGGCGATGGAAGGTTTTGTACGATATAAGTTTAATTAGATTGTTATTAATTCCAAAGTTAAAAGGCCTATTTTTGATCAAATAGGCCTTTTATATGTTAAAGAAGCAATGATCAAAAAAATTGCACTGCTCAGTGTCCTTCTGTTTACATCCTGTTCTCTGTTTAAATCAAATATTGTTCAGCCCAAAAGAGAATTCCGAGGCGTTTGGATTGCTACTGTGGTAAATATTGATTGGCCTAAAAATGGTAGTGATAGCTGGGAAAAACAAAAACGGGACTATCTAAATATTCTGGATTTCTATCAAAGGCTCAATTTAAATGCCGTCATCGTACAGATAAGGGCTGCAGGAGACGCATTTTATCCTTCAAATTATGCCCCCTGGTCTCGATTTTTGACCGGGAAAGAAGGCTCAGCTCCAGACACCCACGAGGATCCCTTGTCCTGGATGATTGATACCGCCCACAAAAGAGGTTTTGAATTTCACGCCTGGTTAAACCCCTACCGGGCAACCTTTGATCTCAAAACTGAGGTCCTGGCGGCAACTCACGACTATAATCAGCACCCTGAATGGATGATAAAATACGGGAAGAAATATTACTATAATCCAGGGCTTCCCGAGGTGCAACAACATTTGGTCCATATTATGCAAGAAGTCGTGGCAAAATACGAGCTAGACGCCATTCATTTTGATGATTACTTTTATCCTTATAAAATCAAAGATGAAGTGTTTGTAGATTCCACTGCCTATACAAACTACTCCTTGCCGGAGCAATCTCTTGACGCCTGGCGCCGCAGTAATGTGGATTCACTCATTAAGAAAATCCATCACTCGATAAAGAAAACAAAACCCTGGGTACAATTTGGTATTAGTCCGTTCGGAGTTTGGAAGAACAACAGCACAGATCCAAGAGGCTCCGATACCAGGGCCGGGCAAACTACCTATGAAGATCTCTATGCAGATCCCCTTCTGTGGATGGAAGAGGGATGGATAGATTATCTGGTGCCTCAGGTGTACTGGAGCATGGACCTTCCCGTAGCTTCTCATAAAAAGATCGTTAAATGGTGGGCAAACGACTCCCTAAACACTAAGCTTTACATTGGCAACGGCGCTTATAAGATCCGCAATAATGCCGACAAGGCCTGGAGAAAGAAGAAAGAATTGCCCAAACAATTAGAACTTGCCAGGAGCACCGCCAAAGTAGAAGGTAACGTCCTATTTAGTGCCAAGTCCTTAATGAAACAGCACCATGACGTTGTAAAGCATATTAGACGAAAAATCTACAAATATCCGGCGCTTACCCCTAGCCCGGATACATTGAAATACGCTTCAAATTTCCCTGTTGAGATACCTTGGATCAAAGAGCAAGCTAACTACCTGCAATTTGGTTTTAAAACAGATCGGAAATGCTCTTTTACTCTAATTTATGCGGCAAAAAAAGCCGATAAATTGGACATTTCTCAACCGCATGCCTTGATAGACAAGATTTATTTGGGAGGAAGAAATTCTTTTACCCTTGGAAAGCGACTACTGAAGCAAAAAAAACATATAGCCCTCACTTTTCTGGATCGATATGGTGTGGAAAGTAAACCGATTGTTTTAAATTTAAACGAAATAGACCAATATGATACAGAAAAATAAGGGGGCCTGGACCTGGATTCCTATCCTCTATTTCACCCAGGGCCTCCCATTCGTTATGGTAGTAACCGTTTCGGTTATTATGTACAAAAAATTGGGAATCAGCAATGCAGATATTGGTCTATATACGAGTTGGCTTTACCTGCCGTGGGTGATAAAACCGCTTTGGAGTCCGTATGTAGACTTGTTCAGCACCAAGAGAAATTGGTTTTTGGCCATGCAACTTCTGGCTTCTGTGGCCCTTCTTGGAATTGGCTTTACCCTTCCTACCAATATATTTTTTGTTACCTCTTTGGCCTGTTTTTGGGTAGTGGGCTTCGCCTCCGCCACCAATGACGTAGCTTCAGATGGCTATTATATGATTGGTCTCACCCAGGATAGACAAGCTTTTTTTGTAGGCATACGAAGTGTGTTCTATAAATTGGCGAATGTTACTGGTCAGGGTCTTTTAGTGATCCTTGCCGGTTTTCTCGAGGATCATTACGGAGATAACACCAAGGCATGGTCTTACACCATGATCTGTGCCGGACTGCTAATGCTAATCCTTACTATTTCAAATTTTCTCGCTACCCCTAAGTTTGAATCTTCAGAAGCCATTGAAAAAGAAAAACCATTAGGCTTCTTTCAAGTTTTTTCTTCATTTTTTAGAAAAAAAGGAATGGGCATAGCCCTGGCCTTCGTACTATTCTTTCGTCTGGGAGAATCTCAATTGGTAAAAATGGCTTCTCCTTTTTTCCTGGATTCCACAGAAAAAGGAGGCCTGGGATATTCAACAGCAGAGGTGGGCACAATTTATGGTACCATCGGAGTCATTATGTTGACCATTGGAGGTATTTTAGGAGGAATTCTTATCTCCAGAGATGGCCTTAAAAAATGGCTCTTCCCTATGGTCCTGGCGATCAATGTACCCAACGCTTTTTACGCCTTTCTGGCCATCACCAATACTACAAATATTGTGGCAGTGGTCGCTACCGTTGTTTTAGAACAGTTTGGTTATGGCTTTGGTATAGCTGGTTTTATGGTATACCTCATTTACATTGCCGAAGGAGCTTCTAAAACCTCGCACTATGCCCTGGCTACAGGCTTTATGGCGCTGGGCATGATGCTACCCGGACTGATTAGCGGATATGTTCAGGAATGGCTCGGGTACGATGGCTTCTTTATTTGGGTTGTTCTTGGAGCTTTGCCCGCAATTTGGATTATAAGGTACTTAAAATATCCCCCGGACTATGGAAAAAAAGGAGCTGGTGCAGATGCATAAGATGCTCTCTTATCAAAAGGCGAAGATCAATCTTTCAGCCAAAGAAAAAATTGGGCAGCTATTTATGCCTGCGGCCTTCATAAATGATTCTGAAGAAGAAATAAGGCAATTAGAAACTCTTATTCGGAACCTCCATATTGGCGGCCTTTGTTTTTTTCATAGTAGAGC
>JBFOMC010000002.1:0-3353 GCA_040830565.1 Flavobacteriaceae bacterium | reverse complement strand
ATTATGTTAGATGAGTTGTTGCCCCAGGCTATTGCAAAAAGTGAAGTAGGTAAATATGCCGCTTGTTTAAAACTGGCGCTCTTCATGACCCTATTTGCTACTGCTTTTAGAATGGGAATAGAACCTTTTTTCTTTAGTCATGCAAAAACAGAGCGCCCGGAAAAGGCCTATGCCCAGATCACCAATTATTTTGTAATCCTGGGAAGCATAATTTTATTAGCGGTAGTCGTTTTTGCGGATATTTTAAAGCAAATACTGGTAAGAAATCCGGAGTATTGGGAAGCCATGGCTATAGTTCCAATTGTTATTCTCGCCAGCTTTTTCCTAGGTATTTACCACAACCTTTCAGTTTGGTATAAGGTTACAGACAGAACCAAATATGGGGCTTATATATCCCTTGCAGGAGCAGTTATCACCATTGTCGTAAACCTGCTCTTTATTCCTAAGATTGGGTATTATGCCTCGGCAATTGGAACCTTAGGAGCCTATGGTCTCATGATGTTTCTTTCTTACTATTACGGCAAGAAACACTATCCCATCCCCTACAATATGAGGAAGATTGTTTTTTACCTCAGTGTTTCTGTAGTATTCTCGGCTTTATCCTTTTATGTTTTTAACAGAAATTTGGTAGTGGGCTGCCTATTACTTTTAGTATTTTTAGGATTGGTATATAAGATGGAGAATGAAAAATTAAGACAAATATTCTTAAAGAGATGACCGTTAAAATTATAAACAAATCGGAACACCCCTTACCACAATATGAAACTGGAGCCTCTGCAGGGATGGATCTCAGGGCCAGCATTGCTGCACCCATAAATTTGCAACCTCTCGAACGGGCTATAGTAAAGACCGGACTTTTTATTGAACTCCCTCTGGGGTATGAGGCCCAGGTGCGGCCTAGAAGTGGATTAGCAGCCAAGAAGGGAATAACAGTATTAAATGCGCCAGGAACAATAGATGCAGATTACCGCGGTGAAATTGGCGTAATTCTTGCAAATATTTCTAATGAGACCTTTACTATTGAGAATGGGGAAAGGATTGCGCAATTGGTCATTGCACGGCATGAAAGGGCAGAATGGCAGGAAGCAATAGAATTGTCCGAAACCTCAAGAGGTTCAGGGGGCTTCGGAAGTACCGGTATAAAATAAATTACCATAAAAGAGTGCTATAATGTAACAATAAGGGCATAATTTTCGTTGCTACTTAAGAGGAGCACCATTGGAGCTATGAAAAATCTGTTTACACTGTATATTTTTCTCACCGGGTTATATCTAATCCCCTTCCAGAATTATGCCCAGGAACCAGCACCCTTAGAGGTCGAAGATAGCGCAGAGTTTTTCCTTGAGGAGTACACAGATGAATTTCAAGAGAACTTTTTTGAGGCATTAAAGCAAAAGGGCATAGAAAACTACGATAAGGCCATCAACCTTTTATTGGAATGCAAGCGTCTGGGAATGGAAAGTACGGTAGTTGATCATGAACTAGCCAATGTATATCTGGCAGACAAGCAATACGTTCTGGCCAAAGAATATGGACTTGAAGCAATACAAGCTGATCCGTCGAATTACTGGTATTTGAACACTCTGGTGCAGATAGTCAAAAAGCAGGGTGCTAATCCGGAGGATTTGGTCCGTGAGCTTCCCTATGATAACCAAAAATTAAAGGAAAATCTAGCCCTGATCCATTTTAAGAATAAGCATTACGAGTTAGCCCTGAGCACTTTAAAAGATGCACAAAAATCTGGCTTTTCAAAGCGGCTTGCTCTTAAGATCAAGGATTCTTTAAACCATGTAGAAGAACCTCAGGTAAAGACTGAAGATGTCGAGGTATCAAAAGCTTCTCCCCTAGAGGAGTTCCGCAATCAATTGGACAACCAGATCCTAAAGGGAGATTTTGCAGGTCTACTGAAGACAAGCACTGAAGCCCTGGAAAATTTTCCTGCTCAACCGTATTTTTATTACGCTAATGGGTTAGCCTTGAATAAAACTTCGAAAACTAACCAGGCCATCGAAGTCTTGGAATCTGCCCTGGATTATCTCCTGGATGACGCTAGTTTGGCCGATAAGATCTATCGGGAGCTGGCCGCCGCGTACACCACATTAGGAAACGCTTCGAAGGCGAATATGTATCTTAGTAAAATTAAATCGGGCTCTTAAAAACATGGGATTTAAAACAATTTACATCTACCGATTGATTACAGTTTTTTTTATCACCCTGCTTGTTTCTTCGTGCAAATCAGGTAAAATAGCTGCCGAAGGAAAGGTTGATAGTAGGCTTAACGCTAAAACCATTATAAAAAATCACTACAAAGGAACACTTGACTTTAGTACGCTTAGCGGAAGAATGAAAATCGATTATTCTGACGGGGGTTCTACCCAAAGCGTCGGAGTAAGTCTCAGGATGGAAAAAGACAAGACCATTTGGCTCAGTGCTCCCCTGGGAGTCGTTAAGGCCTATATAACACCAACAAGAGTGTCTTTCTATAACAAATTACAAAACGAGTATTTTGATGGAGATTTTAGCTATCTAAGCAATTTACTAGGCACCGACCTGGACTTTTCGCAGGTTCAGAATTTGCTTTTGGGTCAGGCAATATTTGATCTTAGGGATAATAAATATGACGTTTCGCAAACTGCAGACACCTATGAATTAAAGCCAAAAAAAGCCGAAGATCTCTTTAAACTTATGTTTCGGATTGAGCCTCAAAACTTTAAAATGGCCACCCAGCAATTGGCACAACCCTGGAAAAAACGTTTACTACAAATAAACTATAAAAACTATCAGGAAAGAAATGCCAGAATATTACCTAATGAAGTAAGTATCCTTGCTATTGATGATGATGAGCGAACAACTATTGCCATTGAATACCGCAATATCGAATTTAACAGGTCTCTCAATTTTCCATATAAAATACCGAAAGGTTTTGATGAAATTGTATTAAAGTAGCATGGGGGGTAGGAACACATATCGTTTTATCATACTGTTTGTTACACTTGTAATGGGCAGTACTTTTTGTTTGGCCCAGACGAATGAGCAGAAGGCCCTGGAAGCGAGGCGGGCAAAGTTGCAGAACGAGATTGAAGAAATAAACAGATTGCTTTTTGCTGAACGAAAACAAAAAGGAACCATTTTGGATCAGATGGAAGGACTGGATCAAAAGATCAATGTTAGACAGCAGCTTATTAGAGTTACCAACCAACAATCAAATCTACTCAACAGACAAATTAATGCCAACATCCGCAATATCGCCAAATTGAGGGAAGACCTGGAAGTCTTAAAGGAGGAATACGCAAAAATGATCCAGAAATCATACAGGAATAAGACGCAGCAGAATAGGCTGATGTTCCTTTTAT
>JBFOMC010000001.1:0-21613 GCA_040830565.1 Flavobacteriaceae bacterium | reverse complement strand
GTGTCCGTTTTTGCTTCCATGATGGCCTATCTTTTGGCTCAATTTATTGATATACATATCTATCATTTTTGGAAGAGGCTGACAGCGGGTAAATACCTTTGGTTGCGAAACAACTTTTCTACCTTCACATCACAATTGATAGATACCTTTACGGTGGTACTCCTTCTATGCCTTTTTGGGGAGATTCCCTGGGAGCTTTTTTACGGGCTGGTGATCAGCGGTTTTATTTTTAAGGTTTTTATAGCACTTTTAGACACCCCTTTGCTCTATTTGTTCGTATATATTTTCAGAAAGCGTTTTAATCTTGCCGTAGGTGAGGAAATTGACCTCGAGGCATAATATTAATTGCTTTTTGAAGTTTTCTTAAAAGACCCCTAGTCCATGAAAAAGAAAGTCCTACGTATACTGGCAATTTTAGTATTGTTAATTGTTGTCGTGCTCATTGCGGCCCCCTTCTTCCTGGAGGCAAAAATTGGTGATATCATTAAAAACAACGTCAACAACAACGTGAACGCCACTTTGGATTTTAAAGCGGCCGATCTCAGTCTGATTACCAGTTTTCCTAATGCTAAACTCGGTTTAAAAAATGTAAGCATTGTTAATAATGCCCCTTTTGAGGGAGATACGCTTTTTGCTGGTGAAGATCTTAGCCTTACTATGGGAATAGGCCAGCTTTTTAAAGGGGCCAATGATCCTATTGCCATTAAGAATCTGGCTATTTCCGGAGCTAAAATCCATGTAATTGTAAACGAGAAAGAAGTAGCTAATTACGAAATTGCTAAAGATGAGGGCAGTTCCGGAACAAAAACCGGAGTTTCGGAAAGTTTTTCTTTTGATCTGCAATCGTACACAATTTCAGAATCAAGAGTTATATATGACGATCGTGCTGCAAAAGTATACCTCGATGTTTCCGATATTGAGCACAGTGGAAAAGGAGATCTTTCTGCAAATGCGTCCGAATTGGATACCAATACAGAAGCTCTTGTGAGCTTCGCTCTTGACAGTGCCAATTACCTCAATAATAATGTTATAAAATTAGATGCCATTATTGGTATCGATCTTATAGAGGATACCTATACATTTAAGAAAAACGAGGCGTTCATAAATCAACTTCCCCTGGTATTTGAGGGTTTTGTAAAGGTGAATGAGGATAACCAGGAGGTCAACTTAAATTTTAAGACCCCCTCCTCTGATTTCAAGAACTTTCTGGCTGTTATTCCCCAGCAATACACAAAGAACATTGAGAATGTAAAGACAAGTGGGAATTTTACAGTTGAAGGCCAATTCAATGGGATTGTGGATGAAGAACATATTCCCAAATTTGATATCGGCATAAGTTCAGAGAATGCCTCCTTCAAGTATCCGGATCTTCCAAAATCTGTCACTAATATCAATATAGACGTTGAGATAAAGAATACTACCGGTATCATGGAAGATACTTTTGTCGATATTAGAAAAGCAACCTTTAATATAGATGAAGACCGGTTCAACCTGACTTCAAAGATTACAGAGCTTTTGGGAAATACTGTAGTCAATGCCCATGTCGATGGGAAAATGAACCTGGCTAATGTTTCAAAGGCCTATCCAATTCCTGCTGATATGGACCTAAAAGGAATACTTACGGCAGATATTAGTACTGCCTTTGATATGGCTTCCATAGAACAAGAGCGGTATGAAAATACCAAAACTCAAGGAGCTTTAAATGTAAAAGGGTTTGAATACAATTCCCCTGAAATGGCAAATCCTGTACTGATTGATGTGCTGGCCATGAATTTCAACCCGAAGACGGTAGACCTTACCGAAATGTCTGGAATCACAGGGCAAACAGATTTTAAGGCCACTGGCCAGATCAAAAACCTTCTTGGATTCTTATTCAATGATGAAAAAGTGAAAGGGAATTTTGACTTGAACTCTGAAACCTTTGCTTTAAATGATTTTATGGTTGAGGAAGTCGCCTCGCTTGAAAACGAAGGAGAATCCGAGGATGCTCCTACTGAAGAGCAGATCAAAATTCCATCTTTTCTGGACGCCAATATTGATGCTTCAGCGAACAATGTCCTTTATGACAATTTGGTGCTGAAGGATGTTAGAGGGAATCTTAAGATCAAAGACGAAAAAGCAAGCCTTTCTAATATGAGTTCTTCAGTTTTAGATGGTAGATTAACACTGAATGGAGAAGTTTCTACCAAAGAAACTCAACCTCTTTTTGCTATGCAACTGGGGATGAAAGGGTTTAAAATTGGAGAGGCTTTCAAGGCACTGGAGCTTTTTGAGGTGTTGGCCCCAATCGCTAATATTTTAGAAGGAAAATTAAATTCCACAATCGCTATTTCTGGAAATCTGGAAAACGATTTTACTCCCGATCTTCAGACCATTACAGGTAACGTGCTTGCAGAGGTCCTGGCTACAGACATTAATCCGGAACGCGCCCAACTCCTTTCCAATATAGGAAGTAAGCTATCCTTTCTGAAAACAGAAAAACTAAATCTAAAAGGGCTGAAAACTGCTCTTTCATTTGAAAACGGGACGGTTAAAGTAAAACCATTTACCATCAACTATGATGATATTGCTATCAGGGTTGATGGGGGACATAGTTTTGATAAAAAACTAAATTATACCGCTACCCTGGATGTTCCAGCTAGATATCTGGGGTCCGAAGTCAATTCCCTGATTGCTAAGATAGACGAAAAGGAATTGGAACAATTGACCATTCCGGTCACAGCTAATATCGGAGGAGGCTATGTAGATCCAGTGGTAAGTACCGACCTGACCTCTGGAATTAAAGACCTGACCACAAAACTCTTAGATATTCAAAAACAGAAAATGATCAATCAGGGGAAAGATGCAGCTAAAGGTCTCATAGGAGGCTTGTTATCTTCTGATGATACGGCCCGGGATAGTGTGGCTCAAAAAGATACCAACAACATCCAAATAAAGGATGTTTTAGGCGGGGTTTTGGCCGAAGGTTCAAAAAAGCAAGACAGCAGCAAGGCCGATTCAGTAGCTACAGAAAAGAATGTGGTAGAAGAGAAGGCTAAAGACATTTTAGGAGGGCTTTTTGGGAAAAAGAAAAAAGAGGCCGAGGCTAAGAAAGATTCGGTTAATTGATTCCTATAGACACATAGTAGCCTTCATTGGCTCTGATGTTAAAAACCGTATTGTCTTCAAAGATAAGATACTGCCCTTTCAATCCTTTTAGAACCCCGGTAAAACTGGGCGTCTTGTCCAGATTAAGGCTTTTTACCTTCTCCGGATATTGATCTACGGGAAAATTCAGATGGGTTTCCCCTCCGTCCTCAATAAAATATTCTTTTACCTCTTCAGGAATATATTGTTTTAATCTGGAACGCCATTCCAATAAATCTTCGTCTTCCACAGCATTGGTAAGCATTTTTCTCCAATTGGTCTTGTCACTTACGTGTTCCTTTAAAGCCACTTCTGTTATCCCAGCCAGATAGCGGTTAGGAACTTCTACAATTTCGATGGCCTCATGAGCTCCCTGGTCTATCCATCTGGTTGGCACCTGTGATTTTCTGGTAACCCCTACTTTTACGTTGCTTGAGTTAGCCAGATAAACGATATGGGGTTGAAGTTGCACCTTTTTTTCATACTCCAGATCCCGGTCTTCCTTATCCAGGTGAGCTGTACTTAACTCTGGCCTCATGATCCACTCTCCGGCAGCAGGAGTTTCATAAAAACATTGCTTGCAAAAACCTTGTCTGTAAATGGGCAGGTTTTCCCCGCGGTTTAAACATTGAAATTTGATAAACTCGATATGCAATTCTTTTCCCAGGGCTTGATTAATATTCAGAAAATTAGTCTCAAAGACCAAATAATACTGGATGGGTTGCCCCACTTCCGTTTGCATTTTTTGTAGAACTCCTTCGTAGTGCATGAAAGCTTTTAAAATTAAAATCTTTTTGAAAATACTAACTTTAACAATTAAATTTAGCCTGATAAATATACCTAAAAATGCCGATACCTTTATTCAATTCTATTGCTTCCTGGCTACTTAAAAAGCGCTATCATCAGATAGAACTTTTTTTGAAGTATCCCGGAGAGGTACAGCAAGAGGTAATGCATCAGCTCCTGGAAATAGCTGAGGATACCGAAGTAGGTAAATTGCACGGTTTTAATTCTATTACTAATTATAAGTCGTTTTCTGATAGGGTACCCATTGTATCATATGAAGAGGTGGAGCCTATGATTGAGCGCACCAGAAAGGGTGAGCAGAATATATTTTGGCCCACCGCAATTAGATGGTTCGCCAAAAGTAGTGGTACTACAAACGCAAAAAGTAAATTCATTCCAGTAAGTAATGAGGCCTTGGAAGATTGCCACTACAAATCTGGAAAAGACCTGCTCTGCTTGTATCTAAACAATAATGAAAATTCCCAGCTATTTACAGGCAAAAGTTTGCGTCTGGGAGGTAGCAAAGAACTCTACGAGGATAATGGAAGTTTTTTTGGAGATCTTTCGGCTATCCTTATCGATAATATGCCTTTTTGGGCGGAACTGAGTAGTACCCCAAGCAATAAAGTTTCCTTAATGAGCGAATGGGAAACCAAGATGGACGCCATTATCCGCGAAAGTATTCAGGAAAATGTAACCAGCCTGGCGGGGGTTCCCTCATGGATGCTCGTACTTCTGAACAAGGTTCTCGAAGAGACGGGCAAACAGCATTTGTTTCAGGTTTGGGAGAATCTGGAGGTGTATTTTCATGGTGGCGTAAGTTTTAATCCTTACCTGGACCAGTACAAGACATTGCTACCCAGAAAAAGTTTTAAATATTATGAAATATATAATGCTTCAGAAGGATTCTTTGCCATTCAGGATAGGAATAACGAGGATGATCTTCTCCTGATGCTAGATTACGGGATCTTTTACGAGTTTATCCCAATGGAGGATTACGGAACCGCGGGGCAGAAGGCAATTCCTTTATGGGAAGTAGAAATTGGTAAAAACTATGCCATAATTATCACGACAAATGCCGGTCTTTGGCGCTATAAAATCGGCGATACTGTTCGTTTTACTTCTGTGGATCCTTACAGAATAAAGATTACCGGTAGGACAAAACATCATATTAATGTTTTTGGTGAGGAATTGATCATAGAGAATGCCGAAGAGGCGTTGAAGAATATCTGCGCCAAGACCGGTGCCGAAATAAAGGATTATACTGTAGCACCTGTATACATGTCCGGCAAGGAGAAAGGAGCACATGAGTGGATCATAGAATTTAGAAGAGCCCCAGATGAAATAGAATATTTTACAGAATTCCTTGACAATGCCCTGAAATCTTTAAACTCAGATTACGAGGCAAAGAGGTATAATAATATGACCCTTAAAATGCCTAAGGTGCATGTGGCCAGAGAGAATTTGTTCTATGACTGGTTGAAATCCAAAGACAAATTGGGTGGCCAACACAAAATACCCCGACTATCTAATGAAAGGGAATATGTAGAGGAATTATTAGAAATGAATAAATAATGAGCTCCTCTATCTTTTGATCTAATTCGCCTTTTATGAACGTTACTGCCATTTTCAATTTTTTACTTATCGCAGGGGCAGTTCAGGGGTTTATTTTTAACATAGCCACATTTCTATCCAGAAAAAAAATAGAACGGCCGGTTCTTTTTTTAAACCTTTTTGTCTTTTTTCTTTCCTTGAACAATCTTCAATCCTGGATGATAGATAAGGGATTTATTTCATCTAATTTTTTTATGAGTCATTTTAGCGTGCCGTGGTACGTACTCATTGTCCCTATGTTCTACGCTTTTTTGGTGTATTATCTAAAAATTGAAGAAAAAAAATGGCCTTTTTTACAACTCACGCTGTCCATTTTCCTGTTAGAAGTTATAGCGAGAAGTGCGGTCATTTTATTGGTCCAAAAAGGCGTTTTTAAAGCAGAGACAATCGCCCTCTACAACTCCATTGAAGATGCACTAACACTTTTATACTCCGTATTTCTTTATATAAAAGCCATTCGGATACTATATAATTATAAGGGCCTCTACCATCAGATACTCGAGTTTGATAACCTAAAATGGATAAAGATTTTCCTGAAACTGGGAGGGGTAGTTATTTTTTTGTGGCTGGTGGCCGTACTCTTAAACTTATTCTCTGAGGATATAAAAGCTCCATATAGTTATTATCCTTTGAGAATAGGTTCTTCTATTCTTATCTACTGGGTAGGTTATCAGGCCTTTTTTCAATATGTCATACTGGAAGACAGAATTGGTCTCAGAGGTAAGATAAGAAAACAAGGTTTCTCAATTCCCAAGGATGATATTCCCAAGGAAAGATCAAATACGGTCCGTGAAGAAGGGGTTTTTAAAGACATGGACAGTTACATCAAAGAAAATCAAAGGTATCTGGACCCAAATTTGAACATGGACAGTTTAGCAAAAGAACTATCTATGGGAACCAGCACGCTTTCGAATATCATCAATCAGTATGCAAAGCAAAATTTTTCCGATTATATTAATTCTTTTAGGGTTACAGAAGCAAAGAAACTACCCGAGAATCCGGATTTTTCAGCCTATACTATAGTCGCCATTGGCCTGGAATGTGGTTTCAACTCTAAATCTACCTTCTACTCAGCCTTTAAAAAATTCACTGGTCAAACCCCAACTCAATATAGAAAGTAGGGTGCCAACGCTCCTAAAAATTGTCCTGATTTTAGTAAGATGGATTATTTCGGACACTAATTTCCACCATCTACATAGCTTTAGCTTAATAGTCAAATCAACAAATCATGAAAAATTTAATCGTATCCGTGTGCTTCGTTTTCCTGAGCAGTTGTTATAGTTACAGAGGGACTCAGGAGACTCATAACGAGTTAATTATAGGGAAAAAGTATAAGGTTGAATTAAGTGATAAAACCGTAAAAAAAGGAAAGATACTGATGAAATCGGTCCATGGCTTCACCCTTAGAAGTGCAAGTGGCAAGACTTTTGATATAACCTATTCGGAAATAGTGAGAATAAAGAAAGCCAAATTTTCCGTCCTTAAAACTGCGGGAATTCCCGCTGGTGTCATAGGAGGTTTATGGGCGGTTTTTCTGATAAGCGATCCTATAAGCATAAATCTGGATGGCCTACAATTTCCGAACTGATGAATTTTGTGCAGAGTTAACCTACAGTCTATGAATATATTAGAGATAAAAAACAGTTCATTCTGACTGTTTTTCGAGAGGTGAAAAACTCAAAATTGAGGACTACATCGAAGAATTGCTTCAGATGAACAAATAAATACTGTTTTTAAGCGTTAATTGTTCAAATTGAGATCAAGAACTTAACCGATACTAAAACTAAACACTACTTAATATGGCTGAAAGATTAGTCGTTTTATCTGATATGTGGGGGGCCAAAAAAGGCATGTGGATTACCTCATATCTAGGATACCTTCAACAATATTTTGACATTGTATATTATGACAGCCAACAACTGTCTGATCTCGATATTACAGAATACACTCCTGAAAAAGTTTGCGAGGCCTTCCATAAAGGGGGCATGGATACCGCAGTAGCTCATATCCTAATGAAAGAAAAGAACAATCCGAGTCATTACCTTACATTTTGCGCTGGGGGCTTAATTGCCTGGAATGCTGCACTCAAAGGTCTTCCCATGAAATCGCTATATGCCGTTTCGGCTTTAGACCTGCAAAATGAATTGGAAAGACCAGAAGTTCCAATTACTTTACTTTACGGGGAGTATCATACCAATATTCCATCTGATAAGTGGGCAGATCATATGGATATTCCCATTGAAGTTGTTCCGAAGTTTGGACGTGAGTTGTATACTGATGAGAAAATCATCAAAAAAGTATGTCTAAATATACTAGAGACTATGCTAAAGAAGCAGTATGCAGGATTATGAAACTGCTTTTAATTTTTTGATAGTTTCGTGCGATAGCTTGTCCTCGGCATAGGGCTTGGTCACCTTAAAGTCCTTCTCATCACTACTGGGTAATTCGAACATGGCGTCCGTAAAAACGGCTTCGCACAAAGATCGAAGCCCTCTCGCTCCAAGCTTGTATTCTATAGCCTTATCAACAATGTAGTCTAACGCCTGTTCTGTGATCTTAAAGCTTATGCCATCCATAGCAAAAAGCTTTTCGTATTGTTTAATTATGGCATTTTTTGGTTCCGTTAGGATAGCTCTCAGCGTTTTTTTGTCTAACGGATTCATATGCGTTAGCACTGGTAGTCTTCCGATGATTTCCGGAATTAAACCAAACTCTTTCAGATCTTTTGGAATAATGTACTGGAGAACATTGGTGTTATCCAGGCTTTCTTCCATTTTAGAGGCGCTGTAGCCTATGGCTTGCATGTTCAATCGCTTGGTAATGATACGCTCAATACCATCAAATGCCCCGCCCGCAATAAATAGAATATTTTCAGTATTTACCTCTATAAATTTTTGATCGGGATGTTTTCTGCCACCTTTTGGGGGCACGTTTACCACCGTGCCTTCCAGTAATTTCAGCAATCCTTGCTGAACTCCTTCCCCGGAAACATCGCGGGTTATGGAGGGATTATCACTTTTTCTTGCAATTTTGTCTATCTCATCTATAAAGACAATGCCTCTTTCCGCTTTTTCTAAGTTATAGTCAGCTGCCTGTAGCAATCTGGTCAGGATGCTTTCCACGTCTTCACCTACATAGCCTGCCTCCGTTAATACCGTAGCGTCAACAATGGCCAAAGGTACATTAAGCATGCGGGCAATGGTTTTAGCCATAAGGGTTTTCCCGGTACCGGTTTGCCCAACCATGACGATATTGCTCTTTTGTATTTCAATGTCGTCCTCCTTGGAACTAGGCTGAAGTAATCTCTTATAATGATTATAAACGGCTACTGAAAGTACTTTTTTGGTACGTTCCTGTCCAATGACGAAGGTGTCTAAAAACTCCTTAATCTCTTTGGGCTTTTTTAGAATAAGCTCTGAGGACAGGTCATCATTCTTAGATTGTCTAGATTCTTCGGCCACTATACCATGCGCCTGTTCTATACATCTGTCACAGATGTGAGCATCCAGGCCTGCAATCAAAAGATTGGTCTCAGGTTTTTTTCTGCCGCAAAAAGAACATTCCAAGTTTTCCTTAGCCATAACTAGCGTGAATCTTCATTAACTATAACGAATCAATTTCTATTTTGGTTTGCGCTAATACTAAATGCTTAAGCAAGCCAACTCCTTTTTGTCGAAATTAATCCTTATCCCTTTCCAAAATTTCATCAATCATCCCATATTTTAGAGCCTCATCAGCCTTCATCCAATAATCCCTGTCACTATCCTCATATATCTTGTCGTACTTCTGACCCGAATGTTTGGAGATAATTTGATACAACTCTTCTTTGATCTTGAGAACCTCTTGAGCTGCAATTTCAATATCACTGGCCTGGCCCTGAGCTCCGGACATGGGTTGGTGTATCATAACTCTACAATGGGTTAATCCGCTCCGTTTCCCTTTTTCCCCAGCGCAAAGCAAAACAGCGGCCATTGAGGCGGCCATCCCTGTGCAGATGGTAGCAACGTCGGGTTTGATAAACTGCATAGTATCGTAGATGCCAAGACCTGCATAAACACTTCCTCCCGGCGAATTAATATAAATTTGGATGTCTTTTGAGGAATCTGCACTTGCCAAAAAGAGTAATTGGGCTTGTACTATATTGGCCACCTGATCGTTGATACCGGTGCCTAAAAAAATGATTCTGTCCATCATCAAACGTGAAAACACGTCCATGGCAATAGCATTCAACTGTCTTTCTTCAATGATATTGGGGGTCATACTAACAGGGTACATACTGCTAATAACCCGATCATAATACAGGCTATTTACGCCCTGGTCCTTAATGGCAAAATTTTTGAATTCTTTTCCGTAATCCATAGGGTTTAAAACTGCATTTTTAACAAAAAAAAGGTGCCGAAGTACTTATTTTCGGCCTTGTAAAGATACTTAAATTAGTTAGACTTTGGCCTATTGCTAATTTCCGTATACGATTTGGGCGGTTAAATATTCACCGGGTATAGAACTGTTTACTCCCTACCGTTAGAACCGGGCTATCCGTAAACCTCTTTTACGAAGTTCTCATAGGTAACTTCTTTAACTTTAAGGTTGGCTTTCTCCTTATAAAGATTAAGCAATTTTTGACTCATAAGTTGTTCAGACAAGCGCTTTACTTCTTCCTGGTTGCTCATAACCCTCATTGCGATATTTTCTAGCTCCTCTTCCTGAGGATCCATTTGACCATATTGCGCCATTTGAGATTTGATAAAGCCCTTGGCAAACTCTTTCAATTCGTCGAACTGAATTTCAATATTGTGATCTTTTAGTATTTTTCCTTCAATGAGTTGATACCTCAAGCCTTTTTCTGACTTTTCATATTCGTCATTGGCTTCTTCTTCGGTCAAAGGTTTTTCACCCGTCATGCGGATCCATTTCTTTAGGAATTCGGTAGGAAGATCAAACTTCACGCTTTCTATAAGTCGTTCAGTTACATCGTTTAATAGCTTCTGATCTGCCTGTTGCTCAAACTGTTTTTCAGAATCCTCTTTTATTTTCGCTTTTAGCTCACTCTCAGAGCTAACATTGTCTTTGCCAAAGAGTTTATCAAAAAACTCCTGATCAAGGGCCGCAAGCTCTCGTTCATTTATTTCTTCGATGGTAAAGTCTAGAGTGATTGCCAATTTCTCAGCCTTATCCCGCGGTATTCCCAGTGCGCTAGACAATAAAAAGTCTTCCTTAAAAAGGCCTTTTGTATTTAGGGAAACAGTATCTCCTACCTTTTTTCCCTTTAAGCTATCCTGTGCCTTTTTGCTCTTAACTTTGTCTAATTCAATGGTGGTTTTATTTTCAATCTCTTCTTCTTCGTTTTTAAAAGTACCGGTTATTTCGTCTTGTTTACCAACCTCAGCTTTACTGATCAATTTCCCGTACTGTTTTCTGAGCCGCTCTACCTGCTCATCAACCATCTTTTTGTCTGCGACTATTTTATATTGTGTAACCGCTTTTTTGGTTTTTAAGGGAACTTCAAAATCCGGTGCAAGTCCCAGCTCAAATTCGAAAGCGAGCTCTTCAGCATCCCAATTGAAGTTATCTTGTTGCTTAGGTAAGGGATTACCAAGTACATCTAGTTTTTCTTCGGTCAGGTATTTATTCAGATTGTCTTGTAAAAGTTTGTTTACTTCATCAACCAGCACCGCTTTTCCGTATTGCTTTTTTATCAGACCCATAGGAACCTGACCCTTTCTAAAGCCCGGAATATTGGCTTGTTTTCTATAATCCTTTAGTATTTTGGATACTTTATCCTCGTAATCCTCTTTGGTGATGGCAACCTTTACAATTGCGTTTAAATCGTCTATTTGTTCCTTGGTAATATGCATACTTCTTTTCTTTTGCGCTTAAGCAGACCTTCTAAAGCCTTAGTTTTCAGCCGGTCCGAAAAATCATTCTCAGTTACAAAACCTCTGTTCAGGAGCGAACAAAAAATGCACCTCCGGAACAACTCCCTTTAATAAAAAAGGGGATGCAAAAGTACTATAATTTATGAAGTCCAACAAGTTTTTAGAGAGGGGGTGTCGCCACGATCCACTTATCTTTTTTTATCCTCCTTTAAGAATGAGAAAAGAATGGATTGGAGAAAAGACAAGAGTAAGCTGAAGAGTAGGGCCCACCATATGCCATCTACCTGGAAGCCGCTTATAAGCTCACTGGCTAACAGAATAATTATTGCGTTTATAATTAGTAAAAAAAGACCAAAAGTAATAATGGTGACCGGAAGGGTTAGCACTATTAGAATGGGCTTCACAATAAAGTTTAAAAGACTTAAGACCAATGCTACAATGATGGCGCTAACGTAAGAGTCGACCGTCACATTAGGTAAAATATTAGCGAGCACTAGAACGGCCAGGGCACTTAGGAGTATTCTCAGAATAAATTTCATTGGTTGAGGTTCTTGAATTAAACATTTAAAATTATGGAAAATAAAGAATGCTCTATCCCCAGAGCTCTTTAAATTTAGCAAATTCTCGTTTAGGACTTCAAAAACGAAAGGGACTTTTTAAAAAACTCTGCAGGGTTGTCTGCATGCAGCCAATGTCCTGCATTCTGAACGGTATCTAAGCTTGCTTCAGGAAAATGTCTTTTGATCTCCGGAAGATCCGAGTTGGAAATATACTCAGATCTGTCGCCCCTTAAAAATAGGGCAGGACCATGGTACAGATCAGTATGACCGATATTTTCTCCAATTTCTTCCATTCGTTCACTAAGGACCTCCAAGTTACATCGAAACCCAAGTTTCCCTTTCTCAATCCAATACAAATTCTTCAATAGAAACTGTCTAATCCCAATATCTGTTAGGTTTTTTGCCAGTTCGGTATCTGCTTCACCCCGCGAACCAATGTTCTCTAAATACAACTCGGATAATGCATTTAAGATGTCGTGATGGTGTGGCGGGTAGTATTTTGGGGCGATATCAGCCACCAATATTTTTTCTACCAGCTGGGAGAAATTACATGCAAATTGCATGACGGTTTTTCCGCCCATGGAATGGCCTAGAATTGCAGTCTTAGGAAGGCCATGATATTGTACATAGTTCTTGATATCTTCGGCCAATACCTCGTAATTAAAGTCGGAAGACCAGAAACTCCTTCCGTGGTTACGTTGATCAATTAAATGGACTTCAAAATCGTTTTCGGCATATTTATTTCCCAGGGTTTTCCAATTGTCAGACATCCCCAAAAACCCGTGCAAGATCAAAAGAGGTCTTCCGCTTCCTATGATTTTAGAGTGAAGTTGAGTCGTCATTTTAATTTATGAAGGTACATGTTAATAACGTTTTCCAGTCCAAGATAAATGGCCTCGCAAATTAATGCATGACCAATGGATACCTCAAGGAGATGTGGTACCTGTTCCTTGAAATATTTGATATTATCTAAGCTTAGGTCGTGCCCTGCATTTACGCCGATTCCAAGCTTATGAGCTGTCTCGGCTGCTTCTGCAAAAGCCTTCACCCGATCCTTATTTCCCTGGCCATAAGCTTTAGCATAGTCTTCGGTATAGAGTTCTATTCTATCAGTTCCCGTTTCTGCAGCACCTTCAACCATACGTACATCAGCATCTACAAAAATGGATGTCCGTATCCCATGGCTCTTAAAACTGCTAATAACTTCTTTTAGGAAATCCTTATTTGCAATGGTATCCCAACCGGCATTTGAGGTGATGGCGTCAACGGCATCAGGGACCAGGGTCACCTGTGTTGGGCACACTTCTAACACCAAATCAACGAAGTTGGGAATTGGATTACCCTCTATATTAAATTCGGTATGTACAACTGCCTTTAGATCTCTGGCGTCTTGATACCTAATATGTCTTTCATCCGGTCTCGGGTGAATGGTAACTCCATTGGCGCCGAATTCCTGCACATCCTGGGCTACTTTTAAGAGGTTTGGAAAGTTGCCTCCTCTGGCATTGCGCAAGGTGGCTATTTTATTAATATTTACACTTAACTTGGTCATTTATTTAGCTTAGGTTTTAATACCAGACAAAAATACAAATTAGGCATACCTTTTGATATTTAAAATTACTATTTTGCGATATATAATGCAGATATGAGATTAGATACTCACATAATAAATTCAGTGCCGGTTTTTGGTCTTGATGACAAGCTCAAAGATGTCATCAATTTTTTTCAAAACACCCCATTTTCTCATGTTGCGGTTGTGGAGGAGGGTAGGTTTTTGGGCTTGTTGGCAGAAAATGATCTTGAGACCTTTGAAGAGCACAAGAAAATAGAGGATTACAGGTATAATTTAGAATCTTTCCTGGTTAAGAAAGATACCGGTTGGTTAGATGTTCTTGAGGCTTTTGCCAGAAACGATGCCAACTTAGTACCGGTAGTTGATGATGACAGTTTTGTACTTGGCTATTATGACCTCACAGATCTTGTGGGCTTATTTATAGATATCCCCTTTTTTACAGAACCTGGTGGAATCCTGGTTATTGCAAAAGGTAAAAAAGACTATTCCTTTAGTGAGATTGCTCAGATAGTAGAGAGTAATAATACTAAGCTATTAGGCGCTTTTATGACCGATTCCCGAAATGACCTGGTGCAGATAACGCTTAAGATCAGTGCAGAAAATATGAATGAGGTTATCCAAACTTTTAGAAGATACAACTACAATATTCTTTTCGGCAATGCGGACGATCAGTTTCTTGAAAACCTCAAACAGCGCTCCAACTACCTGGACAAATACCTAAACGTTTAGGGCCATGAAAGTCGCCATCTACGGACAAACCAGTCGTGAAAATGCACTCTCGCATGTAGAGGGCCTTATAGAGGAGTTAAAAAAAGAGCAGGCAGAGGTCGTCATAGAAGAGAAATTTTCCAAGCAGCTTTTTTCATCAGAGATTCAGAAAACGTTTAAAACCTTTACGCTTAGCGCCGGACTTGATGGGTCTTTTGATATGTTGGTGAGCTTTGGAGGCGATGGTACTATTCTTAGGGCTATTACTTATATCGGGGATTTAGGCATTCCAATCGTTGGGGTAAATACGGGTAGACTTGGATTCTTGTCGACCTTTAAAAAGGAAGAAGTAAGAAAACTGGTGAGAGAGTTTGTAGCTGGGGCATATCGCATTGTAGAACGAAGTTTGGTTACTGTGGAAACCGAGGACGGCATTCCAGAGTTTGATCAAATGAATTTTGCATTGAATGAAGTAACGGTGAGCAGAAAAGACACTACTTCCATGATTACTGTAGAGACCTATCTAAACGACGAGTACCTCACTTCGTATTGGGCGGATGGACTTATCGTGGCTACGCCTACCGGCTCTACAGGGTACTCCCTAAGTTGTGGAGGGCCACTGATTACCCCAACAGCGCAGTCTCTGGTAATAACCCCTATTGCCCCGCACAATTTGAATGCCAGACCTCTAGTGATCTCTGATAACACTGAAATTCGTTTAAAGGTGACCGGAAGGGAGGAGAATCATTTGGTCTCCCTGGATTCCAGGATCGCGAGTTTAGAGAACGGAAAAGAAATTATTGTCAAAAAGGCCGACTTTACCATTAAAATGATGGAATTTACTTCTCAGAGCTTTTTAAATACGATTCGCAACAAATTATTATGGGGTGAAGACAGGCGTAATTGAGCCTTCACCCAAACAATAAATGACGTCAAAAGCTGTTTTATCAAAGGAGAACAGGGATATGCGCTTTGGATGACCAAATTTCAATGCGCTATATTTGCAAACTTTTGGAATTCATGAGGAAATTTATTGTTTTTATACTGCTATGTATTGCTGGTCAGCTTCATGCTCAGACCTATGAAATAGGGCTTTTTGGTGGGGGTGCTAACAATATTGGAGATGTAGGTAAAACAAATTTCATCTTACCTTCAGGTTTGGCCTACGGAGCGTTGTTCAAATGGAATAAAAGCAAGCGCTACGCCTGGAGAGCGAGTGTGATTTATGGCAATTTTACGGCTGATGATAGCAAATCTGATATTGCTTCCAGACAGCAAAGAGGATACCTAATGGACAATTCTGTTCTGGAAACTTCTATTGGGTTGGAGTTCAATTTTGTAGAGTATAATCTTCATAAACTTGGTCCGGCTTTTACGCCTTACCTCTATACGGGAATTACCTATTTTCGTTATGGATTTAATTATTTTGATGCGGGCCAGCTGCAAGATATCAATCAAAAAGATGGATCCTTTGCCATTCCAATGACCGTGGGAGCAAAGGCCAGAATAAATCAGTTTCTGATTCTTGGGGCCGAAATTGGCGCCAGATATACTTTTACTGATAATCTTGATGCTAGTAATCCAGAAGGTTCTAACTTTGAGCCTTTCAGATTTGGAAATATTTTTAGTGATGATTGGTATGTATTTTCTGGAATTACCTTAACTTATACCTTTGGCAGAAAACCGTGTACAGATTGTTTTGAGTAAAATCCGTTATGAGTGCATTTGATGAATTAAAAAAGGGTGCCCTTCCCAGACACCTCGCCATCATTATGGATGGAAACGGAAGATGGGCCAAACAAAAAGGTAAACTGCGGGTATTTGGTCATGAAAACGGAGTTAAGGCGGTTAGAGAAACCGTCGAGAACTGCGCCAAACTGGGAATAGACTTCTTAACTTTATACGCGTTTTCCACAGAAAATTGGAACAGACCCAAATTAGAGGTGGATACTTTGATGCGTTTGCTGGTAGCTTCCCTAAAAAAAGAGCTTAAAACCCTTAATAAAAACAATATCAAACTCAATGCGATCGGGAATATTTCCTCCTTGCCTCAGAAGGCCCATGATGAACTTATAGAGGTTATGGCTAAGACGAGTAAAAATTCTGCGATGACGCTCACATTGGCCTTAAGTTACGGTGCTCGTGAGGAAATTAAAACTGCTGTACAACAAATAAGTACCAAAGTTAAAAATAATATAATTTCTCCCGAAAATATTGATGAAACCATTATTAATACCCATCTTTACACGCACAATTTACCAGATGTAGACTTGCTAATCCGTACTAGTGGTGAACACCGGATCAGCAATTTTTTACTTTGGCAGATAGCCTATGCCGAATTATATTTTATTGATGTATTTTGGCCCGATTTTGGTGAGCATCATTTGGTAGAGGCTATTTTAAACTACCAGAACAGAGAACGAAGATTTGGAAAAACTAGCGAACAACTCAACTAGCGATATGAAAAGGTTCATATCTCTTGGACCACTTTTTACACTAATACTCCTTCTTTTTACAGCATTTACCCAGGCACAGGAACCTTCCTACGCTAATGGTAAAAGGTATATCCTGGGTGGATTAGAGGTTACCGGGCTTAAGAGTTATAACGAGCAGACGGTAAAGACCTATACGGGCTTAAGGGTGGGGCAGCCTATTACGGTGCCTGGAGATCAGATAAGCGCTGTTTTAAAGAAGCTATGGAGCCTTGAGCTTTTTAGCGATATTGAGTTCTACTACACCAAAATTGAAGGAAATGAAATATTTCTGGAGTTAAATATAAAAGAGCGGCCTACTTTGTCTAAGGTTACCATTTACGGAGTTAAAAAGAGAAAAGTAGATGAGATCATTAAGGATACCGATCTAAAAAAAGGAAAAAAGATCACCGAAAGCCTTATCGCTAATACCAAGAATTACCTTCAGAACAAGTACAAAAAGCAGGGCTATCTCAATGCCAATGTAAATATTGCCACTGCTGCAGATACTTCTGAGACCAACTCAAGAAGTATGGTCATCAATGTAAAAAAGGGAGATAAAGTAAAGATACGCGACATTGTTTTTGAAGGGAACGAAAAGTTATCTGCCAAAAAGTTGCGTAAGTCTATGAAGAATACCAAAAAGAAAAGACTGGGGCGGTTTTGGAAAAAGTCAAAATATATTCGAGAAGATTACCAGGAAGATCTTTCGTCTCTCATAGACAAATACGCCGAGAACGGATATAGAGATGCCAGGGTCCTTTCAGATAGTGTAATCATTGTAGATGAGAATAATATAGCGTTAAATATTAAAGTTGAAGAAGGTAATAGATATTATTTCGGAGATATAGATTTTGTCGGTAATTCTGTTTATACTGACAGGCAATTAAGTCAGAAATTGGGGATTAGAAAAGGAGCTACCTACAATGGAGTTTTGCTAAGAAAGCGGATTGCAGACGACTCTAAACCAGATGGGGACGACCTTACAAACCTATACCAGAATAACGGGTATCTATTTTCTCAAATAAACCCAGTAGAGGTTTCTGCCGAAAACGACACCATCAATTTTGAGATACGGATCATTGAAGGTAAGGAGACCTTTCTTAACCATGTTACCGTTACCGGGAACGACAAAACAAACGATCATGTAATTTTTAGAGAATTGCGGACCAGACCCGGGCAACGTTACAGCAAAGACAACATTATTCGAAGCGTTAGAGAATTGGGTCAACTTGGATTTTTTGATGCTGAGCAAATTAAACCGGATATTCAGAACCCAAACCCGAATGAAGGTACCGTAGACCTCGCCTATAGTTTGGTAGAATCCGGATCGAGCCAAATTGAACTTCAAGGTGGTTATGGCGGTGGAGGTTTTATTGGAACTCTGGGACTATCCTTTAGTAATTTCTCTATACAAAATTTATTTAATGGAGAGGCCTATAAACCTGTTCCCATGGGGGATGGGCAAACTTTTGCTTTAAGGTTACAAGCTAGTAGGACTTTCAGAGTATATAGTCTTAATTTCTCCGAACCCTGGCTGGGAGGTAAAAAACCTGTACGTTTTAACTTATCTCTTTCAAGAACTCAGCAGTTTTTAGCTTCTTTTAGTAATAGTGGTAGAATTGAAGTTAATAAGGATCAGCAGTTTTCCATTACCGGGGTTTCCCTTGGACTGGCCAAAAGGGTTCAATGGCCAGATGACTTTTTTACGCTGTCGCATTCTTTGAGTTATCAATTGTACGATTTCCAAAATTACAGAACGGGACTTTTTAACTTTGGTAATGGTAAATCTAATTCCCTGGCCTATACCTTGGGGATTTCAAGAAGCTCTGCCGGTCCCGGAAGAATATACCCTATAACCGGTTCCATCTTTGAAATTACGGCAAAATTTACACCGCCGTATTCTTTGTTTAGCGATAAAGATTTTAAAAGTTTGAAGGATAGAAGTGAAGAACTTAGCGCCCTACAGACCACACGCCCGTTGACGTCTGACGAACAAACTGAATTGGAATCTGTAGATCAGGAAAGGTTTAAATGGCTAGAATTTTATAAAGTTAAATTTAAAGGTGATTGGTACACTCGCCTGGTAGAGAAATTGGTGTTACGTACCAATATAGAGTTTGGGTTTTTGGGTAGCTACAATAGCGATGTAGGTAAGGTTCCCTTTGAGCGTTTCTTCCTAGGGGGTGACGGACTCGGAAGGAATTTTACTCTTGATGGGCGTGAAACCTTACAGCTAAGGGGATATGAGAACAATTCCCTTACCCCTGTAGACCCCTTAACCGGGCAGCAGGAAGGTGGAATTGTTTACAATAAATACTCTATGGAACTGCGATATCCGCTAACTTTAAAGCCTTCAGCTTCTATTTATGGGCTAGTATTCGCGGAAGCAGGTAATTCTTTCAACAATTTTCAGGAGTTTAATCCGTTTCAAATAAAACGATCGGCCGGAGTGGGTCTGCGCATTTTCATGCCAGCCTTTGGTCTTTTGGGGATAGACTTTGGTTATGGGTTCGATGAGGACCTTAGACCGCAATCTGTTGGTGACGGACCAAGCGGATGGCAAACGCACTTCATAATTGGGCAACAGTTCTAACCAAAGTAAGTTTACCCTAAGACACTGTTAAGGTAATCCACTCATTTTAAAAGTTTTAGTAATTTTGGCACGATATTTTCTATGTAAAAAACGAAATTTGAAATGAAGACAAAAGTTCTTGTAGTATTGACAAGCGTATTTCTTTCGGCCATGGCGTTTTCACAACGTGGGGTTAGAATAGGATATGTAGACATGGAGTATATCTTAGAAAATGTGGAGGAATATAGAGATGCAAGTGAACAATTAGAGAATAAGGTGCAGAAATGGAAGATTGAGATTGAGCAGAAGTTGAGCGTAGTAGACCAAATGAAGAAGGATCTCATGGCTGAAAAGGTACTTTTAACAGACGAATTGATCGCTGAAAGGGAAGAAGAGATACAAATTCTTGAAAAAGAAGTACTGGATTACCAGCAAGACAGGTTTGGACCTCAGGGAGATTTAGTGATGCAGAAACGTCTGCTGATACAGCCGATACAAGATCAGGTTTTCAATGAAGTGCAGCAAATAGGAGCGAATAAAAAGTATGATTTTATTTTTGATAAATCCGCGGATGTTGTAATGTTGTACTCCGAAAAAAGACACGATATTAGTGAATTAGTGCTAAGAGGAATTGCAAGAACTAGAAAAGTAAGCAAGTCCAACAGGAAAGCCGAGGAAAAAAGCAGGCTTGAAAAGTTTAAGAACGAGGAGGGCCAGGAAGAAATTAGTGAGGCACTAAAGGAAAGACAAGATAGAGCTAAGCAGGCGGCAGAGACAAGACAGAAAACCGCCGATGAACGAAGAGCAGAGCAACTTAAGATAAGAGAAGAACGGAAAAAAGCTTACGAAGCAAGGCGTAAAAAGTTATTAGAAGAAAGAGAAGCCAAAAGAAAGGCTAAAGAAGATGCCAGGAAGAAAAGTACGGAACAAGAAAAAGATACCATTAACTAAAGTTTAAATTCAGAAATTAACACTCAAAACAGTAAATTCAGAAATCATGAAACAAATTAAGAAAGTAGCCATTGCCATCGTTTTCTTTGTTGCAGCTACAGCTTTTGTAAATGCACAAAGCAAAGTTGCACACATTAACGTAACGGAGCTACTAGCCGAGATGCCGGAGATGAAGGCTGCACAAGCAGAATTAAAGAAATTACAGGAAACCTATAAGGCAGATATTGAAAGCTCCATGACAGAGCTTAAGAACAAATACAATCAATATTCTAGTGAGGCCACTGCCAAGACCGAGGAAGAGAATCAAAAAAGAGCGCAAGAATTGCAGGGTTTTGAAAAGAACATAGGCGAAGCCCAACAGGCTGCTCAACAAGAGTTAGCTAAAAAGCAGGCCGAATTGTTCGAACCAATATCTAAAAAAGCACTTGCAGCTATTGAAAAGGTGGCTGCTGCTCAGGGCTATGACTATGTAATTGATGCCACGCAAGGAGGCGGACTCATAGTATCCAAGGGGCCAGACCTGCTTGCAGAAGTAAAAAAGGAACTGGGATTCTAAACAATTACATCAGTTCATCAATATAAAACCGTCCACCATTTGGCAGACGGTTTTTTTTATTCTTAGTATTGTATTATGCAAAGTTCAAATCTTAACAATGCAAAATAATCCGATTGGCATTTTTGACTCAGGAGTCGGAGGTACCTCTATCTGGCGGGAAATGATCAAACTTCTTCCGGAAGAAAACACCATCTATCTGGCCGACAGCAAGAATGCCCCATATGGAGAGAAAACGCCTACGGATATTTTGAATTTGAGCATTAAAAATACGGAGCTGTTATTGGCCAGGGGCTGCAAATTAATAGTGGTGGCCTGCAACACCGCTACTACAAATGCTATAAGTCATTTAAGAGCACAATATGATCTGCCTTTTATAGGTATAGAACCTGCTATAAAACCGGCCGCACTTAAATCAAAAACAAAAACCGTAGGAGTACTTGCCACCAAGGGGACACTTAGCAGTGAGCTGTTTAGTAAAACATCAAAAGATCATGCGGCAAACATTACTATAGTTGAGAGAGAAGGCATAGGTTTAGTATCTCTTTTAGAATCGGGAGAGTTACATTCCAGGAAAACGAGTGAATTGCTACAAGAATATCTTAGCCCTATGTTAGCAGCCAATATGGATCATTTGGTCTTGGGATGTACACACTATCCTTATTTAATGCCTATTTTGAAGCAGCTGCTTCCTGAAGATGTCAAAATCATTGATTGTGGAGAAGCTGTGGCCAAACAAACAGAGCGAGTCCTGAACCAACATAAATTAAGAAATGTTTCCGGAAAGGAAGGAATGCACCAACTGTATACCAATGGTGAG